>JBKCTR010000613.1:0-5131 GCA_046318755.1 Planctomycetaceae bacterium | reverse complement strand
TGTACGTCCTCAACCAGTTCCTGCCACACCCTGTGCTCAGAGAGGCGGCTTTTCCTCTGGTGGCCATCAACCTGGCCAATTTGTTGCCCATCTGGCCTCTCGATGGGGGACAAATCGCCTGGATCTTTCTCGCCCAACACTCCCCTCTGGCCCAGTGCCTGCTCTCGCTCAGCCTCTGGGTGTTGCTAGGCTGGTCCGCCTGGGCGAGTTCCTCCCAGATAACGCTGTTTTTCTTGCTGCTGTTGATCTGTGCTTTGGCCCCCCTGAAATATCGAGAAAGCCAGGCGGCCCTTGCGTTTCTCCAGCGTTATCCCGATGGTCCCCAGACTTGGGAAGAGCTTTCGGAAGTCCAACTCTGGGATCTGTACTCTTTGCTCCGCACAGATCCGCGCACCAAAGCGTCTGACACGGCCAACCAAATGCGGCTCGCTTTTGACCGCTGCCGAAGAATTCCCAGAACCTCAGCTCCCAGCCGTTACCTGGTCGCCTGGATGGCGCTGTGGCTGTTGGCCGGGGGAATCTCCGTCACGACCGCCCTCGGCCCAGATTACCAAAAGGCTTGGGAGGCGGTGCGTCGGCAGTACGAAACCCTTTCTGCCCAGCCCCAAGTCGAGCGATAGTCGTCCACTGGAGAAGGTCAGAACAAGCGGCCCGCGGGATTGAGGCCCCAGATTTCGGCAGGCCAACTTGCCTTGGCAATACCACGACTCACCCTGTGGCGGTGCCCAGCCAAGCCCCGTCGCACGAACACCGGATTCGCTGCGTCAACCGTTGTCGTGCAGATTCCATCAAAATTTAGGGTGCAAAATCCAGGGCGCAAAATCCAGGGCGCAAAATCCAGGGCGCAAAATCCAGGGCGCAAAATCCAGGGCGCATAACAAAAACACCCCCCAGTGGAAGACCACTGGGGGGTGTTTGAACAGCGACTCCGACGGGACTTGAACCCGCGACCTCTGGCGTGACAGGCCAGCGCTCTAAACCGACTGAGCTACGGAGCCGTGAAGCTGGACGACATTCTATCGACTCTCGGCGGGTCGTCAACTCACTTGACGGGGTGTTTTCGAGGGCATACCGTCGCGCTCAACCCAAACCCCTTCCCGGGAGAGATTTGTGAGTTGCAACGGTCGTGTGGCCCTCATCACCGGCGTCAATGGACAGGATGGTTCCTATCTCACGGAACTGCTTCTGGACAAAGGCTACGTGGTGCATGGACTGGCACCCTATCTGCGGTATGGTTTGCCGGTCGATCCCCGGGTCACCTTTCACAGCAGCGATCTCTCAGACGCCTCCAATCTGCCCGAGATTCTCGACGCCAGCCGTCCCGACGAGGTCTACCACCTCGGCGCACAGAGCCACGTCAAGCTGTCGTTCGAGTTGCCCATCCACACGGTCGACGTCACGGGACTGGGGACCCTGCGGGTGCTCGAGGCAATCCGCCAGCACCAACTGCGCACGGGGCGCCAGGTCCGATTCTACCAGGCCTCCTCGAGTGAGATGTTCGGCCGAATCGTCGAAACCCCCCAGACCGAGCGCACCCCCTTTCACCCCCGCAGCCCCTATGGCTGCGCCAAGGTCTACGCCCACTGGCAAACCATCAACTACCGCGAATCGTATGGCATGTTCGCCTGCTGCGGCATCCTCTTCAATCACGAGTCGCCGCGCCGCGGTGAGGCCTTCGTGACCCGCAAGATCACCCGGGCCGCCACCCGCATCAAGCTGGGGCTGCAGTCGGAACTGCGGTTGGGAAACATCGACTCCCAGCGCGACTGGGGGTTCGCCGGGGATTATGTCGAGGCCATGTGGCTCATGCTGCAGCAGCCCACCCCGGACGATTACGTCATCGCCACTGGCGAGAAGCATTCGGTGCGGGAATTTCTGGTGGAGGTCTTCGGACACCTCGATCTCGACTGGCAGCGGTACGTGGTGATTGACCCCGCGTTTTATCGCCCCGCCGAGGTCGACATGCTGCTGGGGGATGCCAGCAAGGCCCGCCGTCAACTGGGATGGCAGCCGAGGGTGTCACTGCGCGAATTGGCCCGTATGATGGTGGAGTCCGACCTGCAATTGGCCCGCCGCGAGGCGGCGGCCGCGCAGGTCGGCTGATTTCTCCCCGGCCGACGTGTCGGTTTCCCTTCATGGCCCTTTCCCCCGCGGCACCGCGGGTTCTCCGCGTGATGACTCCCGAGCGCGCTCAGCCGGTCTCTTCCCACGATTCCGCCCCCCCTGCACTGGCTTCTCCCGGGCTCGAAGAGCGCCTGTGCGCTGCCGGGTTCCGCGACATCGCGCAGGCGGCCGAACGGCTGCGGCAACTGTTCGCCCCCCCTCAGCCCGACCCCGTCTGGCAGGTGGTTTTTCCCACGCTGCTGGTCTGCCTGGGAGACTCGGCCCAACCCGACCACACCCTGCTGAACTTCGAGCGGTTCGTTCACAACGTCCCCGACCGGGCCGCTCTGTGGCAGACGTTGGGGGCCAACCCCCGGGGCATTGAAATCCTCATCCGGCTGTTCATCGGCAGCCAGTTCCTCACCGACATCCTGCTGTGCAACCCGGGCTATCTCGACCGGTTGATGGAGCAGAAGCGCCTGGCCGACCTCAAGAGCGTGCAACAGCTCTACATCGAGGCCCAGGGGGCGCAGTTGGGAATTTCCGACCCCGAGGCCCAGCTCGACGCGCTGCGCCGCTTCCAGCGGTGGGAACTGCTGCGGATCGGGCTCTGCGACTTTTTTGGCCTGTTCGACCTGCGTCGGGTCACCACCCAACTCTCGCTGCTGGCCGACGCCCTCACCCGCGCCTGCCTCACCCACGCCTGTGCCGATTCCGATCCGTCGGAAGAGGGCTTCTGCGTGATCGCCATGGGGAAGCTGGGGGGCGAGGAACTCAACTACAGCTCCGACATCGACCTGTTGTTCCTCGCCGAGAACCACTCGTCCACCCACTGGCGCATCGGTCAGAAGCTCATCAAGGCGCTCACCGGCGTCTCGGCGGCGGGGTTCATGTACCGGGTCGACATGCGGCTGCGACCATGGGGCCGGGCGGGGGAGCTGGTCTCGGCGGTCGACAGTCACCTGCAATATCTGGCCCAACATGCCCGCCTGTGGGAGAAACAGGCGCTGCTCAAGGCCCGGGTCATCGCGGGCGATCTGGCCCTGGGGAACGACTTCCTGCGCCGCGCCGCCCCCCATCTGTATCACACGCCCCCCGAGCAGGTCCGCGAGGCGGTCCGCACGATGAAGGCCAAGATCGAGGACGAGCTGCGCAAAAAGGGGCGGCTGTGGGGCGAGGTCAAGCTGGGGGAGGGCTCCATCCGCGACATCGAGTTCGTCGTGCAGTACCTGCAGTTGGTCCATGGAGGGGCCCAACCGGCGGTCCGCAGTTTTCAGACGCTCGATGCCCTGGTCCGGCTGGCCGACCTGGGATTTTTGCATGCCGACGAATACCGGCTGCTCAGCGATGGCTACATCTTCCTGCGGTCGGTCGAACATGCCCTGCAGTTGATGCACAACAAGCAGGTGCACGAGTTGCCGCGCGACCCGGTCGAATTGGGGCACCTCGCCCGCCGGCTCGATTTCCCCAACAGCGAACACTTTCTGTCGCAGTACCAGAAGCACCGCGAGTCGGTCCGCCGCATCTACAACCGCTACCTCGGCGACCGCGACAAAGTCCGCGAGCAAGAGCAGTCGCAGGCCCGTCCCCAACTCAACCGCCATCTCGCGCGGCTGCGCGAAGACTACTCCCAGGCCTTCAGCGAGCCCGACATCGAGCATCACGCCCGCCTGGCCGAGCAGGTGACCGCCCCCCAACCGGTCATCGTCGAGGCCCTGCCCGCCGGGGACGACTGGCGGGTGACCATTGTGGGTTACGACTATCCCGGCGAACTCTCGCTCATCGCCGGGCTGCTGCTGCTGTATGGGTTCGACATTGTCGAGGGGCAGATCTTCACGTACGCGCCGCTGTCGCCAGCCCAGTCCGAAGGAACCAAGCGCCCGGTCAGCAGGCCTGCCTGGTCGCGGCAGGCGTTCCGCCGCCCCATGAATCGCCCCGATCCGGGAGATCGCCCAGGGACGGGGGACCACCGGGCGAAAATTGTCGATGTCTTCACCGTCCGGCCCACCGCCGGTCCTGTGACCACCGAGCTTTGGACCGAATACACGCACGACCTGCGGGAACTGCTGCGGATGCTGCAGGCGGGGCAGCGGGACGAGGCCCAGGGCTGGGTTCTCAAACGTGTGGCCGGCCGGTTGCGCCCCCAGACCCTCCACGCCCCGCGCGTCCTTTACCCGCTCGACGTGCAGGTCGACAACAGCTCGTCCGACGAATACACCAAGCTCGTCATCCAGGGACAAGACACCATTGGCTTCCTGTACGAGCTGACCAACGCCCTGGCCCTCTCGGGGGTCTACATCGCCCAGGTACGGGTCCTCTCGGAAGGAAACCAGATCCACGACACCCTGTACGTCACCGATGCGCAGGGCCAGAAAATCACCGATCCCCAACGGCTTCGGGAACTGCAGGCCACGCTGGTGCTGATCAAGCACTTCACCCACCTGCTGCCGCAGTCTCCCAACCCCGAGTCGGCCCTGCTGCACTTCCGCGACTTCCTCACCCAACTGCTCAACCGCGACGACTGGGCGGCCGAGCTGGCCTCGCTGGAACAGTCCGATGTGCTCGAAGCGCTCGCCCGCCTGTTGGGCGTCAGCGATTTCCTCTGGACCGACTTCCTGCGCATGCAGCACGCCAACCTCTTCCCGGTGCTGCAGGACCGCAAGGGGCTCGAACGCCCCCGCTCACGGAACGAACTGGAAACCGAGCTGGCCCGGGCTCTGGCCCAGGCCGCCTCGCGCGACGAAAAACGGACCGCCCTCAATGCGTTCAAAGATCGCGAGATGTTCCGCGTCGACATGCGGCACATCCTGGGGCGCATTCCCGAGTTTTCGCAGTTCTCCGAGGAATTGAGCGATGTGGCCGAGGTCACGGTCGCCGCGGCCTGCCATCTCTGCCTGGGCGAACTGCTGGCCGAACATGGCACACCACTCGATGACACGGGCCGCCCGTGTCCCTGGACGGTCTGCGCACTGGGGAAATGCGGCGGTCGCGAGCTTGGCTTCGCCTCGGACATCGAGTTGATGTTTGT
>JBKCTR010000612.1:0-6788 GCA_046318755.1 Planctomycetaceae bacterium | reverse complement strand
CGTGTGTTGTCCACGGCTGCGTATAAGCGAGTCGGGTGGCGAAGAGGCTTACCGGCTCGGGCTGTGTGGCAGCGCTGAAGCCACCATTGGCTGGGCGATGGCGGGATCGAAATCTTCGGCGGGGGAGTTCAGGCCGGGGGTGGGGAGTAACTGGTTCTGAAGCAAATCGTACAGGAAGAGATCCCGCTCGCCGGGGCCAGTGGAACGCTCGGAGACGAACACCAGGTAGCGGCCGTCGGGGCTGAAGCGGGGGGTTTGCTCGTGGCCGGCGGAATTGAGGCCCGCGGGGGCACGCACCTGCCGCGTGGAGCGGTCGTAGAGATACAGGTCCTTCCCACCGGCACCCCCGGGACGGTTCGAGATGAACGCCAGGTGCTGGCCGTCGGGACTGGGAACCGGGTTCAGTTCGCGGTGCGGCGTGTTCAGTCCCGGCAGCTCCACCAGACTCGCCGCCTCGCGGTCGTACAGCCCCACGTCCGACAAACCGGCCCCTGTCGGCCGGTCGGTGACGAAGGTGATCCAGCGACCGTCCGGACTGATGGCCGGCTCACGCTCGTTCGCTGCCGTGTTCAGCCCCGGGAGGTCGACAAACCGGTTCGCGTGCCGGTCGTACAGCAGCAGATCCCAGCCCCCCGGCTGCCCCGCCTGGTCCCAGGCACTCAGCACAATCCAGCGCCCGTTGGCTGAGATGGTCGCCTCCGTACGGGCGGCGAAGGTGTCGTTGAAGGGGGGCTCGGGCAGAAACGTGCTCCGCTGGCGGTCGTACAACTGCACCCGGGGACCAAACCCCCCCACTTGCTTCGAGGTGGAAAGGCAGATGGTTCCGTCGGCGGTCAGCGAGGAATGTGTGTCGCTGCGCTCGGGCTGCTGCGGTGGGCCGGGGAGCAGTTCCCCCTGGGAGACCCCATCGTGCCGGTAAAAATACACCGCCGCGAAGGCCGGGCGATCGCGCAGGGAGGAAAACGCCAGAATGAGGGGGCGGGGGGCGACGTTGGGGGGCAAGACACTGCCAGATTCGGGCTCTGTCGCCGGCTGTTGCCGAGTGATCTTCGCGGAGGGGGCGGTGACGGCCGGCGGCTCGTCGCACAGGACCGCTGCCGTCTGTGCCTGGAGTAGCAGCAGGGGGAACGTCCACCGACGGATGATCGGCAGCCCGGCAGTGGGGGGACGCCCGCTGCGAGGGGGCGACAGGGCCGCGGTCACGACCACAACTCCTCGATGGGATGCCCTTCGAACAGCAGGGGGCGCAGTCGGTCGTCCTGGTTCGGGTTGACTCCCAGGCGGTCGCAGACGGTGGCGGCGAAATCGGTGGGGCTGGCCGGGCGGTCGGCCGGGTAGCCGCCCGGTTTGTCGCTGGCCCCCACCCCCCGTCCCGGTGCACTGCCCCCCCCGGCCAGCAGGGCGGAGAAGCAGTAGGGCCAATGGTCGCGGCCACCCAGCCGGCTGATGTGCGGCGTGCGGCCGAATTCCCCCGTCACCACCACCAGGGTCGACGCGAGCAGGCCCCGTTCTTCGAGGTCGGTCAACAGGGCGGAGAGTCCCTGATCGAACCGGGGGCAGAGCTGCTGTTCCATGCGGACGAGGGCGGTCTGGTCGTCGCCGTGGACGTCCCACCCCACGGCGAAGCCATCTTCGCGGTTCGACCAGTTCACCTGAACCAGCCGGGTGCCCGCCTCGATGAGCCGGCGGGCGAGCAGGCACGACTGGCCGAAGCTGTTGTGCCCGAAGCGGTCGCGGCGGGGGACCGGTTCGAGCGTGAGGTCGAACGCCTGGCGGACGGCCGGGGAGGTGAGGATCGACATCGCCCGCTGCCGCGATTTGTCGTGCCGGGCGAGGGCCGCCTGCTGGTCGACTGAGCGGCGGAGCGTGTCGATCTGTTCCAACAGCGAGCGCCGATCGGCCAGACGGTTGGGGGAGACGTCGGCCAGCGGCAGGAACTCGGCCAGAGACTGGGCGGCCCGGGCGGGATCGGGAATCTCCAGCGGTTCGTGGGGAGTGCCCAGGGCTCCCGCCCCCACCGAGAGTTTGGGGCCGAGATTGACGTGCCCGGGAACGTGGGGGGAATCTCCCGGCCGCAGGGCGTGGATGGTGGCCCCCAGCGAGATGCGGTGGGGCAGGGTGCCCGTCAGCATGGGCCAGGGGTTGTGCAGGCTGTGGGTGTGGTGCAGAGCCCGCAGCAGCGAGAAACGATCGTTGAGAGAGGCCAGCTCGGGCAACATTTCGCCGAACGCCACGCCGGGGAGGCGCGTGGGAATTGCTCCCCACGGCCCGCGCACCCGCAGGGGGGCGGCGGGCTTGGGATCAAACGTCTCGTGCTGGCTGGGACCTCCCGCGAGATAGATCAGGATCAGAGATTGGGCCGGGGTGTTCGGCGCCGACGTCCGGTTGCTCGGCGTGGCCTGTTCATCGGCCCGCAGCAATCCCTCGAGGGTCAGTCCCGCGAGAGACGTGCCCCCCACGCGCAGGAATTCACGCCGGGTGAATCCCCCGCAGTGGCGGTAGGAGTGGTGGCCGAAGAGCAGCATGATCAAGACCGCAGGGAGAGCCGATCGACGCGCCGATCAACGGATGGGTGGAGACTACTCTTTCTTCTCGGGGGTGGTCTCAATCACCGGCTTCTGGCGGGATTGCAGCCGGGCGATCCGTTCGGCGGTTCCCTTTACGGCTGCGGCGTCGGGGAGCAGGGCGAAGTCGAGCGTCGCGGTGCGGGTCGCTCCGGGGGCCAGCTTGGGAACCCGCCCGAGCTTCCGTTCGATGCGGCGGTTGTTGGGGAAGTTGGTCCCCGGCTCGAGCCCGGTGACATAGCCGTCTTCAGTCGCCGCCGTGTTTTTCCACAACGTGAGATGGGGCAGTTCCTGCACATTGAAGGCGATCGAGGCCCCCCGGTCGCCCGCCTTGTTGCGCAGGGCGATCAGCGTGTGGTTTTTCTCGTCGGCCAGGGGGTAAAGGCAATAGACCTCTTCGGTGAAGCCGACCGTGGGGCCGGCGAACGTGGCGTACTTCGCGACCGACTTGGCGGCATGGGCGTTGAAGGGGACGACCCGCTTGACGGGTGCCAAAAACTCGGCCCCGGCTTCGAGCAGCGGTGCCCCATAGTTCGCGTGATAGAGAATCTCGAATTCCTGCTCTTGGGCGCCGTGGTTGGTGATGGTGTCGGAGATGCGAAACTCGAGGCTGTCCGGTTCGGTCGACAGCTCGGTCTGGAGTTTCAGATGGGGGCCATAGAACGACCGCTCCCAGACGGTGCCGCGGACGGTGATGCGATGGGGCGGGGCGGGGTCGACCAGCAGCTCGACTTCGCTGGCGGGAATGTTGCCGATCCGGCCGTGGAGGGTGAGTTCGAGACTGGCCTCGTCACCGGTGTTGTTGATCAACTTGTCGGTGCCGGGATGGCCATTGCTTTCGAGGCCGCAGCGGACCATCCACTCGTTGAAACCTTCCAGCCAGCCCAGGCCGCCGCGCGAATGCAGATTGATTTCCCGGGGGTGAACCACTTCGGCGACAGGGGATTTCCAGCCGAGGCGCAGGTCACCGGCAACGACGTCGAGCACACTCATGCCGCGGGTGGGGATGAGGGTGATCCGCAGGCGGCCGTTGTCGACGACCAACAGTTCGCAACCTTCTTGGCGGCCCCCATGCAGGGTCTGCAGGTGGACGCGCCAGTTGGGCTGTTGGGGGGTGAGTTTGGATCCGTCGAGATGGAAGGTTTCGGTTCGGCGGTTTTCGGAGACGCTGGAGAGAACCCAACGCTGTGGTTCGGCTCCCCGGGCATCGGGCAACAGGGCCAGACCGGCGAACACCACACCGCAGAACAATACACCCCGAAGGAAGACACGCGACATGAGAGCGCACTCGCGGAAGGGAGAGGAAGACCCCATCGGCCGCGGAGCACAGGCCGGGGTGATGGGGGCGGGGTTCGATTCAGACAAGGCAACACGCTGGCGGAATATATCGCTGCTGGATCGGGGGAAACCAGCCCGCACGCTGGGTTTGGCCCGCGCGATGCGGGCGAGCCCAGGTGGTGGGTCGCCGGTCAGAATGGCTGGCCCGGGGGGCCGCGAAGCGTTTGGTTCCCACGGGCCGTCTGGTTGCCCACGCGGGGTTGGGGGGGATTTCGTCGGACGACTCGCTGGGGGGGCGCGGGCCCCGTCGGCCGAGGAGGGGGTCGGCGTTGGCCAGGCAAACGCGCTTGACGAGGGCGATCGCACCGACATGCAGCCCCAGGCTGAGCGCCAGCAGCCACCAGTGGGGGGGGACCGCTTCCGTGGGGCGATCGGGGGTGGGAACGCGGGTGATGCGCAATCCCCGTTCCAATTCGGGGATGAGTTCGATGGGATGCATGGTGAGCAGGGTGTCGACCAGGCGCGGCAAGGGGCGGCCTCCACTGTGGAGCGTCTCCCAGCCGCGGCGGATGACAACGGGGACAGCCAGCCAGCAGCCGATCAGCAGGGCGACGGTCACCACGGCCCGAATCTGCGATTTGGTCCGCAGTCCCACATAGGTGGCCAGCCAGGCGGTGAGCCGCAGGAAGACCAGCACCGTGAGGATCGACAGCGCCACGTAGGTCCAGCGGTAGGGGAAGCCGTTGAACCACCAGGCCTGGAATCCGAAGATCGTGACAAACGGGACGAACAGCACCTTCATCAGGCGCAGCAGGCCCTGTTGTTTTTGCAGCAGCAGTTCGCGACCGGCGAGGGGGATGGTCAGCAGCACTTCGAGGGTCTGACGGGTCCGTTCTCCGGCGATGAGACTGGAGCCATGGATGACGGTCATGAGCAGGGCCAGCACCCACAGTCCATACAGATAATTGGTGACGATGACGTTCTGGCCCCCAACCTGCAGTTCGCCCGAGCCGAGCATGGAGATGATTACCACCAGCGGAAGTTCCAGCACAAGCAGCACACGGAACAGGTAGCGAAAGGTTCCGAGAGATTTCTTGGTGGTTTCACGCCAGGCGACTGGTTCCAGATTGGGGAGTGGGTCGCCATCCTTCACCAGCACCACTCCGCCGGTGACGCTGTTCCAGCGGTTGAACATGCGGTCCAGCTTTTGGAACAGTTCAAGCAGCAGGTTGCGGGGGGTGACGAAGGCCCGACGTTCGAGCAGGACGGCGGCGAGCCACAGCGGCAGCAGGCACAGTCCCATCAGGAACAGGGAGGTGGCGAACGCCCCCTCGATCGTCAGCTCGCCTCGCTGCACGCTTCCCAGCGCATGATCGGCCCAGAGAAAGGGGACGAGCAGCCGCGATCCAAACAGCAAGAGAAAGTAGCCCAACAGGGCTTCCACCGTGGTGGCGAAATAAGCCGAACAGAGAACCGACAGCGCGGTGGTCTGCGCGACGGCGATGATCAGCAGCAGGCCGCCGCTCCAGAGGGTGGCGGTCGAGAGTCCTCCCAGGCTGTAGGCGGCGGCCAGCATGGGGAACGACAGGCAGATGTAGCCGACCACGGGGATGAATCGCCCGAGGAATTTCTGCAGTACGATCTGCCACGGGGTGAGGGTGGTGATCAGCAGAGTGCCCAGTGTGTTCCGTTCTTTCTCGCCACTGAGACAGCCGCAGGTGATGGCGGGGACAAACAGGTTCAGGGCCCAGAACTGGAAGGTGGTGAGGGAGTCGAACACCAGTTGTCCCTGGCCCAACGTGCTTGTCCCACCACTGCGGATCAACCCGCGGACGAACAGGGTCAACAGTGTTCCCAACAGCAGCAATCCATAAGCCAGCCGCAGAATGTAAGTCCGGAATTGGGCCGATTGCTCGTTCAGTTCCTTCACCAGCAGCGGCAGTTCGAAGCCCGGTTTGGAGCGCCGGGGGGTTGGACGGGGTGCCGCAGTGGGGGGCGGCGGTCCCATGATCCGTTCGGGCAGCGGGGAGGGGGGATGAATGGGGAAAATCGGCTCGGGTCGGGAGGATGAACTCATGGCGCAAGGACCGGGCGTGGTGGAGTGAATCGGAAGACCACCAGGTTGTTGTCGCGCGGGACGGCGACCAACAGCAGCAGGTCTTGGGGATCGGTGGAGTCGAGCAGCCGCAAGTCTTCGAGATTGCTATGGCCACTGGGGCTGATCTGGCAGATCGACTGGAAGAGCCCCGCTTCAGGGCGGTCGCCACTGGTTTCGAGCAGAAACTCTCCCAGTGCGGTCGACGATTCGGTGGGGCTTTGCGATTGGTCCAGGGGGATGATAGTTCCCCGTTGGATGATCCAGGCCCGCGCGTCGGGTGTGTGGGCCCGGCATTCGCGCAGGATCTGGCGTTGGACCTCGGGGTCAGTGAGATTGAGTTGCCCCCACTGAGCCCAGGGAAAGTCGGGCAGCCCCTCGGGAGGGCCCACCCGGGTGAGGCGGGTCAGCAGCGGGGACCACTTCCTGAGCTTTTGTTCGAAGGTATAGCGATAGGGTGGGAGCCCTTCACTGCGGGGGATTTCGGCTTCGAACTGTTGGGCGGCGAGAGTCGCCTCGGCGAACGCCCCTTGCCGGCGGAGTTCGGTTTGAGCCTGCCGGGCCAGCTCGGCACTGGCCTCGGTTTCATTCACCAGCAGTCCATTGACCAGGTCTTCCCGCAGGGTCATGGGCTCGGCCGCCACGGTCAACTGGAACCGGCTGCTGCGGACCGGGACCCCTTGCCGCCCCACGTCGACCAGCAGCAAATCGGCCTGGGCATCGTTGTCTCCCAGGCTGTTTTCGGCGAAGCGTGCCGTGAACCAGGTGACACCCAAAGAGACCACGGGCAACAACAGCCAGGTCCAGCGCCGCAGACGCAGGGCACCCAGCAGGTAGTAGTCGCCCAGGGA
>JBKCTR010000611.1:0-5698 GCA_046318755.1 Planctomycetaceae bacterium | reverse complement strand
AACGTGGTTCACGAGATCGTGGCGTGAGTCGGCCCCGCCGGCTGTGTCTGGCTCTTCCCGTGGTGGAGCACGAACCGCCAGGAGAGTCGGGTGGCTTGTGGTGCCGTGCGACCATAAGTTCGTCTGAAGCGTCTCAGTTGGGACTGCCTTGTCGCGTCGGTCCGCCAGGGCCCGGGGGACCACCCTGTCCTCGGGGCCGGCCGAAACCCATCCCGAACGCGCGGGGCTGAAAGCCTTCGCGTTGGCCGGCGAGTTGAGCCTCGATCGATTCGAGGCGGCGTTCCACAAACAACCGCGGCGGCAGGGACTGGCCATATTGTCCGCCGCCCGGTCCAAATCCTCCGCGGCCCCCAAATCCTCCTCCGGCTCCGCCCCCTCGTCCTTCCCCGGGCGGGGGCACAGGGCGTTTGGAGAGTGCGTCTTGTTCTCGCGCCAGCGGCTCGGCGATGTGTTTCTCAATCTCCGCCAGGCGTGCTTCCAACTTCTCTCGGGTAAACACTCCGGTCAGTTGTTCGCGGATGAGAGCCAGGTAGCGATCCTTGTTCTGGGGAATCGCCAGCAACCGGTCGATCAGGCGGTTGTCGCCGGCGTGGGGGTGCTGCAGGCTGAGGTCAACCAGTTGCTCGGGGGTCCCCACGGCAGGCCAGGTGGCGAGAGAGAGGTCCAGGTCCCACGGGATGAAGACGAAGTGGTTCTTTCCGGGAACCAGGTACAGGTAGTAGTTGTGCCCGAAACCCAGGTAACTGTCCATATTCGACAGCAGGGCATTCAGGGCGATGAATTTCAGGAAGGCGTCCACGTCGAGAAAGCCGCCAATCTCTTGCGCGAATTCTTCATCGGTCCCCACTGAGACCAGCCAGCAGAATTCCATCAGCCGCAGTTTTTCATCGGCGGTTCCCTCGTTTTGCGGGTGGTATAAAGCGGCATAATCGGACCAGGTGTCGCCGAAGTACGACGGCCCCCCCTGCAGGTTTTCGGGCTTGAGCAGCAGGCCAGAGCCATCACCGAAGTGACGCTTGAGAAACCGGGCATTGACCTGCTCGGTGAGGGTGTACAGGCCGGCGAGTTCCGCCTCGTATTGCCCCGGAACAGTCCACCGCAGTTCGGCGAACGCAGTGCGGGGAGCGGGGACCCCGGCGTCGCGGAAGACGCCAAAGGCGAATGCTTCGCGGGTCCGGGTGGGATCGGTGGCATTCGTGTGCAGATTGAGCATTGTCAGACCATCGAGCCGCTGCTGCTCTTTGTGGCGGTTGATGTCGATCTTGAGCGGGCGTTTCAGTCCCTGACCCGCCACCATGTAGGTGTAGTTTCCCTTCCAGCGGACGCCGACCTTCTTGAACGTCTCTCCGTCAACTTCCAGCTTTCCCTCGGACCACGGAAACTCAACGCCGAATGTATTGCGGTGGGCATCGCGCGGCTCGGCGGGAGGCTGTTCGCGATTGGGCGCTGGTTCCGCCCCGCCGCGCCCGCCGAAACCAAACCCGCCAAACCGTCCGCGGTTGGTGGGTTTCAGCGCGGCGAACTGTTCCTCGGAGAGGCGCAAATGCAGTTGGACCAGCCGGTCGGGGCGAAACAAATTGTCCCCCGGCTGCGAAGCCGGTGCATCTTCCGCAGACAGCGCGACGGGCCACCAGAGGACCGCCAGCAACAGCCAACAAACTGACCGGGCCGGTTGAGTGTCGAACATTCGCGGATCTCAACGATTTGAAAGTGGTGGAGGTGGGTCACAGAGTTCCGCTCCGCCCCGGGAGGTGACCATCCGCGGGACGGGCCGCGTCTGGTCTGGTTCACGAGGGGCGTTTCTTGCCCGACGGACGGATGGGCTTCTTGAAATCTTAACAAACCGGCCTGCGGCGGGACATCGGGTGCGAAAGAAGCAAAATCGTGATTCGCAGTGCCCGGTCCTCGGGCGACCTTCGCCGGGAGCCCGGTCGATGCGCGGGGTCCGACGCTGGGCAGCCGTTTCCGCGAGGTGGGGCAAGGGACACTTTACCGGAAGGCGGTGGGCTGCCTACGATCGCCGATCACGTCCCGGTGTCTGCCGGGACTGGTCCGGTTCGTACTCCTTGCGAGGAATCACCTCATGCGTCCGTTCGCCGTTGCGTTGTGCTCCGCGTTGCTGGCTTGCTCGTGTCTGGCGACCGCCCAGGCGGCCGATGAATATGCCTACGATGGCGTGCATTCTTCAGTGTCGTTCAAGGCCCGGCATCTGGATATCAGCTGGATCCATGGTCGGTTCAACCAGGTGGAAGGAAAGTTCACCATCGATCGGGCCGATCCGACCAAGTCGAAGTTTGAACTGAAGGTGCATGCCGACAGTGTCGATACGGGGAACAAGGCCCGCGACGAGCATCTTCGCCAGCCCGATTACTTCGACACCAAGCAGTTCCCGTTCATCGAGTTCAAGAGCACCAGCACCAAGCCGGTGAAGGATGGCTTCGAGGTGACGGGCGATTTCACCATGCATGGGGTGACCAAAAAGGTGACTCTGATGCTGCAAGGAGGGAAGGAAATTGAGTTCAACAAGAAGAAGATCGTGGCGTTCGCGACCGAGGTGAAGCTGAAACGCAGCGACTTCAACTTCGACAAGTCGCAGATTGGGTTGATTGGCGATGAAGCGATCATCCTGATCGATTGCGAAGGGGTGCGGTACTAACCTTTCATGCCCGATCCGGGGTTGTTTGTTCTGGCTCTGGTGGTGGCCGCCTTGGTGAGCCTGCTCATGGTGCGGGCGGCCGCGGGTCTGCAGCGGGACGCCGCCGCCCGGATGGGGCGTGGGAGATGGGCCGCATGGCTGGGGTTGCTGGCGGGATTGGCGGCGGGCTGGGATCGGCTCGGGTATGCCGTTCCCTGGCCCCCAGCCACAGGCTTGGACCGGCTGTTGGTGGTGGTGCTGCCAGCGGTGATGGTCCTCGACCTGCTGGTGTTCTCGGGCGTATTCCACGGGCTGGCGGGGGGGGTCACCAAGGTTCTCCAGCGAGGTGCGATGGCGTGTCTCCCGGCTGTGATGCTGGGGCTGGTGTCGATGGTGGTTCCCCTGGTGCTGCTGTGGGGTTCGGTGTACCTGCGTCGCGGAATGGACGATCAAACGCTCTCCGGCCAGGGGGCACTGCTGTTGGCCAGCGGCTCTCTGCTGGGATTGGGTGGGGTGAGCCTGCAGCGACTGTCGCGGCAACCTGCGGGAAATACCGTTCCCATCAGCCTGATGCTCGCCTTGTTGAGCGCCGGCGGCTGCATTTTGCTGGGTGGCTACATCAAAGGGGGCGCCGTCGCGTTTCCGCTGGCCGGTGTTTTGCTGGGGGGCCTGCTGGCGACCATCGGGCGCCGTTCCCAGCCGGTCTTTCCACAGGAGCGGACTGAGGCCGACAGGGTGCTGGTGACGCTGGGCACGGTCAGCCTGTATGGCGTGCTGTTGGTGGGGTGTGCGTTTGGGCGGTTGCCGGGCGGCCGGGCACTGCTGGTCGGGCTGGCGCCGCTGTTGGGGTGGATTTCCGAGTGGCCGCGCCTGAGATTCGGCGCGGTACGCTGGATTCCCTGGTTGAAATTGACAGTGATCATTGTGCCGCTGGGGCTGGCACTCGTCGCCGCAAAACGCGATTTTGAGCGAACTCTCGGGCCGCTGGTCGGTCTGCTGTCCAGCGTCCCACTGCCTGGTGAAGCACCTTGATGGCTGGTCTGGGATCAGGTCGAAAAGGCTCGCTGCGCCGGTTCAATTCAAGTTGGATCGGTTCGGCAGGCTCGATCCGAAAATGCGCCCGCGGATCGTGGCGATGTCCTTGGTATGATCCCGGTTGTCGAGGGTTGGATGGCACGGCTTCATGGGCCGGCCGGGGCCTCATGGTGCTGACCACTGGGGGAGAGAAATGATCGTACAACAGTGGCGAAACAATCTGATTGCCGGGATTGTGATGGCAGTCGTGGTGGCGACTCTGCCGGGCAACTCTTGGGGAGCGGATGTCGCCGATCAACCTCCCAAGACCTTTGCGAACATTGCCTATGGTCGGCACGAGCGGCAGGTTCTCGATTTCTGGCAGGGGGCCGGCTCCGGACCGCGTCCGTTGCTGGTGTTCATCCATGGTGGCGGCTGGATTACGGGTGACAAAGGGCAGAAGATGCCGCTCTTTCAGCCGTTTCTCGACCGGGGCATTTCGTGTGCGGCGATCAATTATCGTCTGGCCCCAGACCATCCACTTCCCGCACCGGTGCATGATGCCGCCCGGGCCATCCAATTCCTGCGGACCAAGTCCCGAGAGTGGAAGATCGATGACACCCGGATTGGGCTGACCGGACCGAGTGCCGGGGCGTGTACGGCGATGTGGCTGCTGCTGCATGATGATCTGGCCGATCCCACGGCTGAGGATCCCGTGCTGCGACAGTCGACCCGGGTCTGTGCGGCGGCGGTGCAGGTCGGCCAGACTTCGAGTGATCCCCGGATGCTGGAAGGTTGGATGGGGCCGAAGGTGTTGTTGCATCCGATGATTTTCCGGGCAGTCGGCGAAGAGACATGGGAGGGGGCTCTCCAGAACTACGAGTCCCATCGGGGGGACTATGCCGAGTTCTCACCATTGAACCACGTCGATGCCGAGGATCCACCCTTGTTCCTGGAATGCAGTGCCGAAATGGACCTGCCCGCCCGGGATACTGGCCATGGGATCCATCACCCGATCCATGGGGTGAAGCTGAAAGAATGCTCGGACCGCGTGGGGCACGAGTGCCACCTGCTGGTTCCGGGACATGCCAGCTCCCCGCGATTTGCCACTCAAAATGCCTTCCTGATGGACAAACTGTTGACCCGCTGACTTGGGCTGAGATCCCGTGGAGGTTGCAGATCGGGTTCGTCGTCTGCAAACCGAGACACTGATGACGGGGGCATCTGGAACGGGGTCCCGACGAGGCGGCGTTTGAGGGAGGTCACCGGGGAGCAGGCAGGGATGGTCATTGGGAGACAGATCCGAGTCGGCGAGAAGGGAACAAGGGGCCAATCGAACTCGAACGGGATCGGCTGGCCCAGGCGCTGTCCCGAAGTTCTTCTGAAAAAACCGCAGGTCTGGCCCGAACGTCCCGCGCGGACGTCCTGACCACACCTACGGTTCACGCAGTTTCCCTTCCCTTGAGTGCAACCCCAGGCCAATCAATTGGTGGGGCGGGGAGGGCAGCGGAAATCGTTTGGATTGTAGCCGGTGTAGCCGGGACTTCCCGAAGGGGTTCCTTCGTAGAGATCGGGTTGCCCGGTGAGGTTGACTTCGACATTCAGGCGGGGCAGGACACCGCCGGCGGCCGACGCATCGGGACGTGCTCCGGGACCAGCACCGCCGCCAGTCGATTGGGCCTTGTCCCACGGGCTGGCTGGCGCCTTGCCAGGGAGCCAGCCGGAACTTCCGCTCCCTGTCGAACCATCGGGATGGGGGCAGCCGCTGGTCCCTCCCTGGCGACGCGGCACTCCGGTGCCGAGAATCCCGAAGTTGCTGATCCAGGTTCCGGAGGAATCACGTCGCATCCACAACGTCTGTTTGTCTCCATCGGACCCGCGGGTTGTTTGTGTCCAGGAATCCAGTTGCCCATTGGTCCGATGGGACTCGGTCGTGGTGGTCGAGTTGGTGCCGGGGTCGAACACAGTTTCGGTCCGACTTGTTTCGACACCATCGTCGTCGCGCCTGATGACGGTGACTCGATTGCCATCTTCACTGACGATTTTGAC
>JBKCTR010000610.1:0-9694 GCA_046318755.1 Planctomycetaceae bacterium | reverse complement strand
GAATCGCGACCTTTGTCGACCCTGTTCTATTTGCCACCCACTCCGAACGTGATGTATTCGGCGGCGTTGATGTCGAAGGCGGAGGAAACCTTCCTGACGGGGAAATCTCCCTATCCGGTCGAAAGAACCCTGTTGACCGGGGGCTTGGTTGAGGCGGGCTGCCAAAGCCTGACCAAGGGGCAGGTGCGCCTCGAAACCCCGCACCTCGCGGTGAAATACACCGCTCCGCGCGAGTCGACCCACTGGCGTTCGGTGTCTTAGGTGGCGGTCGGTGGAGCACGGCTGGCCCGGGCGGGTTGGCCGTGCAACCCGGCGACGATAGACTGACTTGAATTCCTGGCGATGGCCGCCTCGAATCTCGCCCTTTTGCTCCCGGGGCTGCCTCCGCGGTGAATTGCCGCTGGATGGGGGTGTGGCCGGGATCTCGTCTTGAAGAGACCCACATGACCCTGCCACCGGGACATCACGCCACGCTGCAGGAACTGCGGACGCTCGAGCTGGCGGCGGCGTGGCCGCATGCCATTCTGGAGCGCGTGGTTTCGCTGGCCACAATCCGCGAATGTCGCTCGGGGACGGTGCTGTTTCAGGAAGGGGAGGCGGCTGAGAGCATTGCCGTGCTGGCAGCCGGGACCGTGGCGTTGGAAATGCGGTTTCCGGGACGTGGCCGGGTGCGGCTGTTGACGGTGGGACGGGGTGAGTTGCGGGGTTGGACGGCGCTGTTGGGCGGGGGGCCGGTGACGGCGACGGCGGTGGCGCAGACCGACGTGCGGCTGGTCTCGTTTTTGGGCCGCGACCTGGCGGCCCTGTGTGACCGGGACCATGAGGTGGGCTTTCATGTGATGCGGCGGTTGGCATGGGCTGTCTCGCGCCGACTGACCGCGACCCGTCTGCAATTGCTCGACCTGTACTCGCGCGAAGCGCCAGTCATCCCGCAGCCGGCAGCCGGGGGGCCATTACCATGACTGGCGAACCTGCCGCTTCTGCGTTGTGGGAAGGTGAGCCTGGCGAGACCGTGCTGTGGTCGCGGGACGAGCTGCAGCAGTTGCTCTCGCTGCTGGCCTCGCAGGGATTCGAGGTGATTGGCCCGCAGGTCGACCAGGGGGCGATCGTGTATGGGCCGATCCGGAATGTGGCGGACCTGCCCGCGGGGTGGACCGACCGTCAGGAGCCGGGGCTGTATCGGCTGGAGCCCCGTGATGATGACCGTCTGTTTGGCTACGTGGTGGGGCCGCATTCCTGGAAGAAATATCTGTTTCCCCCGCTGACGACACTCTCGATCGCGGAACGGAACGCCACGGGATGGAGCATGCGGGGACCCGAGGAACCGGTGCCCCACTATGCGTTCCTTGGGGTCCGGGCCTGCGAGTTGGCCGCGATGCGCATTCAGGACCGGGTCTTTCAGGAGGGGGCGTATGTCGATCCGGTTTACGCGGAACGGCGTGCGCGGGCGTTGATCATCGCGGTGAATTGCACTCAGGCGGCTTCCACCTGTTTCTGCACGTCGATGCAGACCGGGCCGGAATGCCAGGGAGGATTCGACCTGGCGCTGACCGAGATCGACGGGGGATTCACCGTCGTACCCGGTTCCGACAGGGGGGTGGAATTGCTGAGACAGGTGCCTGGCCGGGCCGCGTCGGCGGGGGAACAGGAGGGGGCGCGACTCGAGCGGCAAAGAGCAGTCGACCAGATTGAACGGCGGCTCGACACGGAAGGGCTGCGCGATTTGATGCTGGGCCAACTCGAGCACCCGCGTTGGTCGGACGTTGCCCAGCGGTGTCTCTCGTGCACAAACTGCACACAGGTCTGCCCGACCTGTTTTTGCAGTTCGGTGGCCGAGGTGGCCGAATTGACGGGTGACCGGGTGATCCGTGAACGCCGCTGGGATTCGTGCTTCAACCTCGACTTCAGCTACATGAACGGGGGGCTGGTCCGGCCCGACATTCGCTCGCGCTACCGACAGTGGTTGACACACAAGCTGGGTTCGTGGCACGACCAGTTTGGCGTCTCGGGCTGCGTGGGGTGTGGGCGTTGCATCACCTGGTGCCCGGTGGGCATCGACCTGGTGGAGGAAGTGCGGGCTCTGCGGGGGGAGGTGACCGAATGACGTCGTCGGTGAATCCGTGGGTGCATGACACGGCCCGCATCGTCGCGGTCCGGCAGGAGTTGCCCGATGTCTGGACGTACGACATCGAGCTGGCCGATCCCTCACGGCGGAAGGCGTACGCTTTTCGCCCGGGTCAATTCAACATGCTGTATCTGCCCGGAGTGGGGGAGGCGGCGATTTCGATCAGTGGCGATTCCGAGGCGGGCGGGCCGGTGCCCCACACGGTGCGTCAGGCGGGCAATGTGACCCACGCCCTGGGCCGTCTGGGAGTGGGGGAGACGCTGGGACTGCGAGGTCCATTTGGCTCGAGTTGGCCATTGGACCAGGCCCTGGGGCGGAATGTGGTGCTGGTGGCCGGGGGGATTGGTCTGGCCCCACTGCGCCCCGCGATTTACCACCTGTTGGCCCGGCGCGAACGGCTGAAGTCGCTGACTCTGCTGGTGGGGGCCCGCACACCAGATCTCTTGCTGTTCGAGGGTGAGCTGGAGACCTGGCGGCGCGCCGGATTGGTGATTGGAGTGACGGTCGACCGAGCCACCCCCGACTGGCGGGGGGACGTGGGGGTGGTGACCTTGCTGTTGGACCGTCTGGAGTTGACGGACCCGGCGGAGACCTTGCTGTTGACCTGCGGTCCCGAAGTGATGATGCGTTACACGGTGCAGTCCGCCTTGCGGCGGGGGATTCCACCGGGGAATGTCTGGCTGTCGACCGAGCGGAACATGCAGTGCGCGATTGGCCTGTGCGGCCACTGCCAATTGGGGCCGGTGTTTATCTGCCGGGAGGGGCCGGTGTTCGACTGGCCGCGGATTTCTCCCTGGTTGTTCGTGGAGGGACTGTGATGCCCGCGACGAGTTCGAAACCCCGGCTGGCGGTCTTCAAGTTCGCTTCGTGTGACGGCTGCCAGTTGTCTCTGCTCGATGCCGAAGATGAACTGCTGGCGATTGCCGGGCTGGTGGAGATTTGTTTTTTTCCCGAGGCCTCGAGCCGGATGTTGCCTGGGCCCTACGATGTGGCTTTGGTGGAGGGATCGATCACGACGGCCCACGATGCCGAGCGGATTCAGCAGGTGCGGCGGGAGGCGAAGTTTTTGATGACCCTTGGAGCCTGTGCGACCGCTGGGGGGATCCAGGCGTTGCGGAACTGGGGAAACACCGCGGAATTCGTGCGGGGGGTCTATGCCCGACCCGAGTACATCCGCACGCTGGAGAAGTCGACGGCGATCGCGGACCACGTGCGGGTCGATTTCGAACTGCGTGGTTGTCCGGTGAATCATCATCAATTGGTCGAGGTGCTGGCGGCGCTGGTGGCGGGGCGGAAGCCGCGGACCCCCGGTCATGCGGTCTGCCTCGATTGCAAACGGGCGGGCACGGTGTGCGTGACAGTGGCCCGGGGAGAGCCCTGTCTGGGGCCGGTGACGCAGTCGGGTTGTGGGGCCATCTGCCCGGCCTACAACCGGGGGTGCTTTGGCTGCCATGGCCCCGCCCGGCAGAGCAATTGCGAGTCGCTGGTGGGACAGCTTGTGCAGTTGGGACACGACGCGGAGACGCTGGTTCCCTTGGTTCGCAACTTCAATGGGGCCGCCCCCGAGTTCCGCGCGGTGTCTGACCGTCTGGAGTCGGGATGGAATGAGACGGTTGTTCCCAACCGGGATGGGGGCGCACCATGAGTGAGACACGCACCGTACGGGTTGAGATCCTCTCGCGGGTCGAGGGAGAAGGAGCTCTGCACATCGAGACCCGCCAGGGCCGGCTGGAGCGGGTGGAGCTGCAGATTTACGAACCCCCCCGGCTGTTTGAGTCGCTGCTGCGGGGCCGCCCACTGGAGGAGGCCCCCGACATCACAGCGCGCATCTGCGGGATCTGTCCCGTGGCCTACCAGATGACGGCGGTCCACGCGCTCGAGAAGGCCCTGGAAGTGCGGATCACGCCGGAAATCCGTCGCCTGCGGCGGCTGCTGTACTGCGGTGAATGGATCGAAAGCCACGCCCTGCACATGCACCTGCTGCACGCCCCCGATTTCCTGGGTTACGACAGCGGTCTGGCGATGGCCGCCGATCATCCCCAGGAGGTCAACCGCGGTTTGCGATTGAAAAAACATGGGAACCAGTTGCTGGAGGTGCTGGGGGGACGGGCCATTCACCCCATCAACGTGGCGGTCGGGGGCTTCCACCGGGCTCCCCACCGAGAGAGACTGCAGCGGCTGATTCCGGATTTTGAATGGGGGTTGCAGGGGGCGATCGAGGCCACCCGGTGGGTCGCGGGGCTGTCGTTCCCCGACTATTCGCGGGAGTACAACTTTGTCGCGCTGCGGCATCCCGACGAGTATCCCTTCAATGAGGGGGCGGTCGCGTCGAGCCGAGGTGAGACGATCGACGTCGACGCATATGAACTTCACTTTGAAGAAGTGCATGTGCCCCATTCGACCGCGCTGCATTCCGAAACCCGTCCCGGCGGCGCGTGTTACCATGTGGGCCCCCTGGCACGCATCGCGCTGAACCGGGAGCAGTTGGCCGAACCGGCGCGGCGTCTGGCGGATGAACTCGGGTTTGAAACCCCCTGCGGCAATCCCTATCGCAGCATCGTGGCGCGCGGCCTCGAGTTGGTGCATGCCTACGCCGAGGCGCTCGAGATTCTGCGCGACTATCGGGAATTCCAGCCGCACCGGATGCCCTACGTTCCGCGGCAGGGAGCGGGTTGCGCGGCAACCGAGGCTCCGCGGGGCCTGATCTTCCATCGGTATGGAATCACGGCGGAGGGACGGATCGATTTCGCCAAAATCGTTCCTCCCACCTCACAGAACCAGAAGCAGATTGAGGACGATCTGCGGGACTGGCTACCGGGTGTGCTCGACCGGCCCGATGCGGAGCTGGCTCGAAGTGCCGAGGCGCTGGTCAGAAACTACGATCCCTGCATCAGTTGTTCGACCCACTTTCTGCGGGTCCAGCGGCATGATCACTGACGCTTCCCGTGTCTGCTTTGTGGGGATTGGCAGTCCCCATGGGGATGATGTCGCGGGGTGGCTGGTGGCCGCTGGACTGCGGGAGCGCCAATTGGCTGGGATGGATGTGCATGTGGCCGCCTCTCCGATTGATCTGTTGGACTGGGTGCGGCCTGACCAGCCGCTGTGGGTGGCCGATGCCTGCCGTGGGGACGGAGCGGGGGCTGAGTGGCAGGTGTGGCACTGGCCCTGTGAGGACCTGCGGGTGACCTGGGGTGGGGGAACGCATGACTTTTCGCTCCCGGGGGTGCTGACGCTGGCCGGCCGACTGGGCCGTCTACCGCAGGAAGTGCGTCTGTGGGGGCTCTGGAGAGATCACTTCGGCCCGGGGCGGACTGCTCGGGAGGACCTGGGGCGGGTGGTCGGACAGGTCGTGGCGGAGGTTGAGCGGCAGTGGGGCGGGGGAGACGCCGGGAGAATCGGCCCGGGGGGGAACCTGTCGGGAGCGGTCCATGCATGAAGCCTCACTGGTGCGACGATTGATCGCGATGGTGACGACAGAGGCCGAACGTGCGGGAGGGGGGGCCGTGTCGGTGGTGCGGGTGGAAGTGGGGGCTTTGTCGGGGGTTGAGCCGTTGCTGGTGCAGTTGGCTTATGACCGGCAGGTTCCCGAAAGTCGCCTGGCGGGGTCGCGGCTGGAGATCGAGTTGGTCCCCCTGCAGGCGCGGTGTGACCGCTGCGGAGTGTTCGAAGTCCCGCAGTTTCGGTTCGCTTGCCCGGGGTGCGGCAACCCGCGAACGAAGGTGGTGTCGGGTGAGGAGTTTCGCCTGGTTTCGTTCGATCAGTTCACCGAATTGGGGGAGCGGCCGAAATGACCGAAGAGATTGTGAGGGGACCGACCGTGAAGACCGTGGTGGTGAATCGGGACGTGAACGCCGTCTCACGCGGGCGTGCCGTCGAGCTGAGGCAGGAGTGGACCCGCCGGGGAATTCTGGTGGTGAACATGATGTCTTCGCCCGGGGCGGGCAAGACGAGCCTGCTGGAAGCGACGGCGAAACAGTGGCGGGGTCGGTTTTCGATGCAGGTGCTGGTGGGGGATCTGGCGACCGATCGGGATGCGCAGCGGCTGGCTCCCCATGCCCCGGTGGTGCAGTTGACCACAGGGGGGGCCTGTCACCTGGAATCACCCCTGGTCGAGCGGGGCT
This sequence comes from Planctomycetaceae bacterium, assembly GCA_046318755.1. Taxonomy (GTDB): domain Bacteria; phylum Planctomycetota; class Planctomycetia; order Planctomycetales; family Planctomycetaceae; genus UBA10511. Next base: position 3,448 of record JBKCTR010000610.1, on the reverse strand, counting down.
GGCTTGAGTTGCCCTCTCAGGACTGCCAGTTCCTGTTCATCGAGAATGTGGGGAACCTGGTCTGTCCGGCGTCGCACGATCTGGGGGAGCATCTGCGGGTGTTGCTGTTGAGCACCACCGAAGGGGACGACAAGCCGGCGAAGTATCCGAAGGCGTTTCGGACCAGCCAGATGTTGGTGATCAGCAAAACCGACCTGTTGCCGCACGTGCCGTTTTCGGTCGATGCGGCCTGTGCCGACGCCCGCGGGATCCAGCCCGACCTGGAATGCGTGGCGGTGTGTGCGCGGAGTGGTGCGGGGGTGGCCGAGTGGTGTGCCGCTCTCGAGCGCCGACGGGAGACGCTGCTGACCGAACGGACCCGCGAGCCAGAGGAGGTTGCCTCAGGGAAGACCGTGCCTGAAGCTGGGGTGTGATCCGATGCTGGTGACCGCGGGCGGCACTGGCCTATGATCTGTTGAGGGAGTCTGTACAGGCGATTGTGTCTCTCAACGCCAATCAGGTTTCCCGAGTCCGTTGGTCACCCTTCCGCAGTTGGTCGTTTCACCCACCAAACATGAGTCGACGAGCAAAAATTGAAGCCCAGTTGGAGGCGGCTCCCCGGGACAGCTTTCTGAACTATGCCTGGGCCATGGTGGTGGCGGGGCAGGGGGAACCGGCCTTGGCCAAGGAACGGCTGCAGCAATTGCTGGAGTGGGAACCACAGTACGTGCCGGCGTGGTTTCAATTGGGGCAGTTGCAGGCCCAGGTGGGGGAGACCGACCATGCCCGTCAGACGCTGGTCCGAGGCATTGAGGCGGCCCGTCGGGCGGGCAACACGCACGCAGAAGGGGAGATGCGGGGATTTCTGGAGTCGCTGGGTTGAGGGGATGAGTCAACCCGAACCGTTCAGATGACCTTGATTTGGATGGGAATGGTGGAGGCTGTGAACGTGTTCCCATTGATCTTGATCCAGGCACAGACCTTGAACGATTCGTAGACTCCCCCGGGGACGGGCGCCCCCACGACCAAAACATTGGTGAATTGGTACTCATCCGGATTTCCGGAGGGAGTGAGGGTTTTGATTGTGGAGGGGGGCGGATTCAAGGTGGCCCGGACCACGAGTGCATCGCCCAGAATCTGCGAGGTGAGTGGCGACGTGCGCACTGTTACGGTGGGGAGTACGATTTGAAAGTTGGTCGGGTCCCGGCGCAGGATGAAATGCTGGTCAATCGCAGGGTCGATGATCTCAAGGCTGGGCATGGCGAGAGAAATGAAGGAGGGTTCGAATAAGCATCACACGGGAATTGCAGCGGCTGCCGTGGAATTGGGAGGTCACTCCGCCGTCAATTTTCGGAAGCGGGGTTCATAGAAGACGGTTGACTCCTGGGACCAAAGGCCCAGCGGGCCCCGCATGGGGAAGCCGTTGGCCAAGTACCAGTCGTGACGTTCGGGCTGGGCCAGTTCGGGATATTCCTGTTCATTCCAGGAGACCGAAGTCAGACGCCCCTTGCGAACCACCACTTTCAGACGCTGGGGGGACTGTTGGGGACCGAAGGGGGGAATCCACACTTCATCGAGGGGGGCTCTGTCCCGGTAGACAGAGAGATCCTCGATTGTGGCAGGCAAGAAGGCGGGGAGTCTTTGGAGCAAGGGAGTGATTCGGCCTCCCCGGGTTTCCTCACGAAATCTCAGGAATTGGGCACGTGTCTCCCTCGTCCCCGGCTCGTCGTCCGCCTTCTGAAAACCCCAATAAATCCCGCAGTTTCCCTTCCATTGGTCTTGGTGGACCGCAATGCTGAATTCGAAGTCATCGCCGGGATCATCGGTCAACTCCGCGAGGCAGACACCGGCGGAATTCAACTGCAGGGCTCCGACTGTCCGTCCCGGCAGATCTTCGATGCTCAGATCGTCCAGCACCAGCAATCGCCCCAGTTTTTCTGGAGCGTGATGCGGAAATTTGCGATGGACGAAGGAACGGCCAAATTGCTGTTGAAACTCCCGCTCCACCGCAGACAACGACTTGGCCGGTGGGATTGGCACGGTCCGCTCAGGCGAAGCCACGGGAGTCTGCTCGGCGGGGGTCGGTGACGCAGGGTTGAAAACACTTCGCAGACCGACCAGCAGCAGCAGGGTGGCCAGAGAACTGACCGCGGCCATCTGAGGACCCCGCTGCCTCAAAACGCAAAGCAGTCGATCGAGGAGGTGCGCGTCAGGCTGGGGCCGGTCTTCCAGAAAACATCGCAGGGCGTTTTGCAGTTCCTCAACGGAGGCATATCGTCCCGACTTCTGCGGGCAGAGGCACCGCGACGTGATCTCATCAAGCCTCGCGGGAATTGGGGGGCCATTCCGCTCACGGTTTCTCGCCCGCGGCGACGGAGCAGGGTGGCGCGCGATCTCAGCCTGCAAGGCGGCGATGGTCTCTCCCGCATGCGGTCGTGTGCCGGTCAGCAGTTCGAACAGGATCGCTCCCAGCGACCAGATGTCGCTGGTGACATCGGCCCGTCCCAGGGAGGGATCGAGCTGTTCGGGGGCCATGTAGGGGAGGGTTCCCACAATTGCTTGATTGGGGAATTCGTCGAGGCGCTGCGCCAGTCCGAAATCGGCCACCTTCAGCCGCCAACGTTGCAGCAGAGACCCGGGAGAAGTCTCCCGAGCGTCGACATCGAGGGTCCCCGACAATGACGACAGCAGGATATTACCCGGCTTCAGGTCGCGGTGGATGATGTGGCGACCGTGGGCGTGCCCGACGGCATCGCAGAGATCGAGCAGCAGCCGAACGGCAAACCGCGGGTCATGGGGGCCGGGATGGGCCTTGAGCCACTGGGCGAGGCTGCCGCCGTCGCAATACCCCATCACAATCCGGGGGGGATCGGCCTCGGAGTCGAACAGATGGATCGGCACGATGCCCGGGTGGTCGAGCGTGGCGATCGCCGCCGCCTCTTGAGCACCCGGCAGCGGGAGCCCGTGCGAGACATGGCCGCGCTCAGATTTGCGAGGAGCCTTGATGGCCACCCGACGCGGGAGCGACAAGTCGCGCGCCAAAAAGACCCAGCCACCCGAGCCGGCACCCAGGGTGCGCAGGTATTCGAATCCGCGAAACACACTGGGAGTGGGGGGGGCTCCAGAACGATTTTGTTCGAGCGTTGGTCCCCCAACGGAGGCTCTTCCCCGGGAGTTCGAGGCAGTTCCCAACACCTCGCGGAGCAGGATCAGGCCGTCGACCGCCTCGCCCAACGCACTCTGCCATTCGGGATCGAGAACCACAGACGGGACCGTCCCCGGTTCGGCCGGGAAGGAAGCTGCGGACTCGAGACTGACAACATCGAGACTGTCACCGAGGTCAATTTCACCAACCAGACCGGCCCGGAGGCGATCGTCGCAGTCCGCCAAGAATTCCTCGAACGGCGCGATCGCCTCCGACCCCGTGAAACGAGGGTGACCGGTTGGTTGCATAGCAGGCGTTTCCGAC
>JBKCTR010000609.1:0-2429 GCA_046318755.1 Planctomycetaceae bacterium | reverse complement strand
GTCTTGAGCTGTGCCTTCCGGGCGTTGGTCGCCTCGCGACTGTCGGTCAGGGCCCGTTTCTTGTCGGTCAGCTTCTGAGCGGCAGCAACTTCCCCGAACGGGTCGAACTGCGGGAAGTAGCCCAGGGCCAACACCGCAGTCAGCAGCCCCCCCGCCAGGCGGGCCAGTGGTTTCTGGAACTCGAAGGGAACCACTTTCACCGCGGGAATTCGGGGGGCGGTCTCCTCGGCCGATTGGGCGACCAGAGGCTGGTATTCTCCGGCGGCCTGTTCCAGCAGGGCGGCCGTCAGGAAGAGGTCCTTGGTTCCTCCAAACGTGTCGACCGCCCGGGCGGCGTCGAGCGCGGTCGGGCGTTTATGAAACAGCAACCCCAGCAGCAGGCCCAGTCCAGGGACCATCGCCAGCGTCCAGGGGCTGAACAACCCCGCGCCATAACCGGTCAACCGGCTGGCCAGCAAGGCCACGCCGTACAACCCCAGAGCCGCCAGCGAAAACCACTGAAAGCTCGCGAAGATTGCCGCGAGGTCCAACCGCAGCGCGACCCGTTTCAGCAGCCGGGGGGTGGTGGCGAGGGGAACCATGCAATCACCGAAAGGTTGTGTTTCGAGGGGCAGGCGGGGGGAAGGGGGAGCTCACAGGTGCGGGCGTTTCAATCCGTCCCCCTGAACAATTGTAGGTCTCGGAAGGCGAGCCTCGCAACTGGAATCTGGGAAGATGGTTCCCCGTTACTCTCCAGATTCGCGGGCGGGTCGGTTTTGTCTGCCGGGGGAGGGCGAATAGGATGGAGTGGCGCGGGGACGAGCATTTGTGTTGGTCCCCCGACTGTTCCCCACCCCAGTCACTTATTCCGGTCTGACTCAAGCCCATGGGTTTTCTGATCACCTTGCGGATTGCCCTGCGGGCCCTGGGGAAGAACAAGATGCGGGCCGGGCTGACGGTGCTGGGGGTGGTGATTGGCATTGCCGCCGTCACCACAATGGTCTCGCTGGGGCAGAGTGCCAGCGGGTTGGTGCAGGGGCAGTTCGAGCAGTTGGGGACGAACGTCATTGTGATCTTCCCGGGCTCGCGACGGCGGGAGGGGGTCCGTGAGGGGACGGTCCCCACGTTGACCGCCAAGGATGCCGCGGCCATCAGCCGGGAGTGCCCGTCGGTTTTGGCGACCAGTCCGATTGTGGGGTTTGGCGGGCAGGTGATCTATGGAAATTCCAACGCCAGTCCGCGGGAGATCAGCGGAGTGGGGGCCGATCACCTCCTTGTGCGAAACTGGAACCTGCGTTCCGGCGGATTCTTCACCGAGCGTGACATTTCCTCGGCGTCCAAGGTCTGCATCATCGGGCACACCCTGGTGGCCAAGCTGTTCCAGACGGCCAACCCTGTGGGAGAGACCGTGCGGATCAAGAACATTCCCTTCCGGGTGGTGGGGGTGCTCGAGCGGAAGGGGGCCAACATGGTGGGAGAGGATCAAGACAATGTGGTCCTCGTTCCCTATACCACCGTCCGCAAACGGCTCTATGGCTCGGAGTTCGACAATGTGAACGTCATTCTCGCCTCGGCCAAGTCGGTGGGGGTGGCCCAGCAGGCACAGCAGGAGATCACCCAACTGCTGCTGGAACGGCACCGCATTCCCCCCGGCGAGCAGGCCGATTTCACCGTGCAGGACACCGCCGAGATTGCCAAGGTTTTGGGAACAATCACCGGGACGCTCACGATGATGCTGGCGGCGATCGCGGCGATCTCGCTGGTGGTTGGCGGGGTGGGCATCATGAACATCATGCTGGTCTCGGTGACCGAGCGGACGCGCGAGATTGGCATCCGGATGGCCGTGGGGGCCCGCTCCGGCGACATCCTGCTGCAGTTTCTGGTCGAGGCGGTGCTGCTCTCGTGCATCGGGGGGATCATCGGCTTTTCCCTGGGGGTCTCGGCCTCCCTGGGGGTCACGGCACTGATCAACTCGTTCACCACCGGCACCAAGTGGCCGACGGTCATTTCCATTCCCGCGGCGATCGTGGCGTTTGTCTTTGCCGCCTGTGTGGGGGTCTTCTTCGGCTTCTATCCCGCCCGCCGGGCCAGCCAGCTCGACCCCATCGAGGCGCTGCGGTACGAGTGAGCCGCGCTCGGCGGATTGGTTTGACGGAGAGATCGCCGGCAGGCTGTCCCGCTGGGGGTGAACCAGGGCCGGACGAATGCTCGCATCGGCCCTCACCGCGATTCACCCTGTCCGCCTTCCGTTCGCACCCCTCGGATGCGGGGCGTCTTGCCAGGATGTGGTTGCACGAACGGTGGCCGCTGCGCTCGGCCGCGATGGGCGAGGCACCCCTCAGCGAAACTCGGCGGCGATCGCCTCCAACGCGTCCGCCCAGGCCAACACATCCTCCTGCGAGTCGTACAGCCGGGGGCAGGCTTGCAGGATCGCCTCGCTGAATTGACGG
>JBKCTR010000608.1:0-2064 GCA_046318755.1 Planctomycetaceae bacterium | reverse complement strand
GCCCCCCTGCGGAGACCAGCGGGGTGCGGAAAGGGGCGGGCGAGTACTACACCGAGGTGAAGCCCGGTCAGGCGAACTGATCTGGTCAGGCGAACTGATCTGGCCCCCGCAGCCGATCGCGCCGTCTGGCCCGCGTCATCTGAGTAGCCGCTGCGCCCCGCCGGACAGAGCGGTTTGCCCACGGCTGACGATACCCCAAGAAATGTTGGCCTTATGGAATCGATGACGGACCAGGATTTTTCGGAATTGTGGACCAATCTTGTCGAACGCGACTCGGGAAGGCGCCTCCCGACATTATCGAGAGAGGAGCGAATGTTTTTTGCCGTCAACCTGCTGAGGGGATCAGTGCCAAGAAGTGGTCTCATCGGCTATTTCGAGAACGTGACTGGCCGCGACATTTTCGATGCTCATCAAGGATTGACGGAGCTCAAACTGTTCTCGGTTCTTTCGCTGCTCCAGCAGGCACAAGCCATCATTCTCGGTGATCGCCCTCTGCCTCCTGATGAACTCCCTGTGCAGGTCCTCAGCGACTCGCTGACCGATACCGAATATGAAGCGGCCATCAATCGACTTGACGCCGCAGTACGACCCATCCAGGAGCGACTGCTCGAGTCGGACGACGACATCTGGAATGCCCTGTGTCAGTTCGCTTCAGGACAGGGTCTCAAGCCAAAGGCGTAACTCGCTGCTCAACCCGACCGGCCGGTTCGGACTGATTCACACCCTCAGACAACTCCCTGCTGCGAGTTGTCGTTCGTCTCCGCGATTACCCTTTCTCCCGAATGACCCTCTTTTCAAAGAGACAGCGATGTAGGCCACAGGTCTCAGACCGAATGTGAGTTCATTCGGATTGGCTGATTCGCCGCCAACTGTTGCATGTCGGTTTCCACTCATGAATGGCTCTGAGCGTGCCCCCTGATCGCGGGCGCAGCGTGCGGGCTTCAGAGAGAATTGATCGTTCATTGGGCCGACCAATGTCGTGGTCGGGGCGTCTGTCCCGACCCGCGGGGTCGGGGACGAACAGGTACACATTTTTTCCAACAACGGCTTGTTGCTTGGGTGTGACCTTGTCCGTGTTGCCAACCACTCGGAGTCTTGCGGGAATTCAGATGAGCGGCGACCACAATCAAAGTTACTGGATTCGCGGCGATACCTGATGAGTTCGGATCTGGTTTCGCGGCCCGACAGCGTGTCGCTCTCACAGAACAGCCAATTGCCAAATCGCGACATTCTGTCGGTCGATGGAATCCTCGCCGCGCATATGTACCTGTCCCAATAGTGTTCGGCACGAGACGTGCCCGGGGTGAACACATCGACCTTGATTGAATTGTTGGATTTGGCACAACATTTGCGCCACTCCTCCAGACGGTTGTGAAACTGTCAACTTGGCAGGGAGTCGAGCGTGGCCAGGAAGAAGAAGCCGGAGTTGCAGGAACGTGATGTGGGCGGCATGAAGCATCTGCAGAAGCTGCTGCCCCTGCTGGATCGACTGCATGACGTTGGTTGCGAACGGGACAGGGCCGGGAATCGGCAACTGCACTTCGACCAGTATTGCCTGCTGGTGCTGCTGTCGCTGTTCAATCCCGTCATCAATTCTCTGCGGGGCATCCAGCAGGCCAGTGAACTGCAGAAGGTGCAGCGACTGTTGGGGTGCCCGCGGGCCTCTCTGGGATCGCTGTCCGAGGCGGCTTCGGTTTTCGATGCGGAGCGACTGAAGGAAATCATCGAGGAACTTGGTGGTCAACTGCAGCCGTTGACCCGCGAACCCCGTCTGCAGGGCATTTCGCAGACCCTGACCCTGGTGGATGCAACCCTGGTCTCCGCCTTGCCGCGCATCATGCACGCGTCCTGCCGGAAGGGACAGGACCAGAGCGGAATGGTCAAGTGGCGACTGCACACCCATTTCGACGTGATGCGGTACGTTCCGGATCGGATCGAGGTGACTCCCGAGGGGGGTGGTGACCACGATGAACGAGCCACCCTCGGTCGAATGATCGAGAGCGACCGGCTGTATGTCATGGATCGGGGTTATGCCAAGTTCACGCTGTTCAATCAGATCGTGGC
>JBKCTR010000607.1:0-2536 GCA_046318755.1 Planctomycetaceae bacterium | reverse complement strand
GTCGGTCCTCCCCCAGGCGATCCCCGGCTTCACCCCGCCCCCCGCCAGCCAGCCGCTGAACGCCTGCGGGTGATGGTCGCGCCCTTCCTTCCCCACGTTGATTCCCCGCCGGACTTCTCCCATCGGCGTGCGGCCAAACTCCCCCGCCCAGACCACCAGGGTCTCGTCCAGCAGCCCCCGTTGCCGCAGGTCGGCCACCAGCGCCGCCGCTGGCTGATCGGTCATCTGGCAGTTCTTCTGCAGCCGGCCGTTGAGGTCGCTGTGATGATCCCACGAACTGTGCACCAGATGCACGAAGCGCACGCCCCGCTCCACCATACGGCGAGCCAGCAGACAATTGGTGCCGAAGGGACGCGTCGGGGCGTCGTCGAGGCCATATGCCGCCCGGGTCGCGAGGGTCTCGTCCGCGAAGTCGAGCAGGTCGGGGGCCGCCGTCTGCATCCGGAAGGCCATCTCGTAGGCGGCGATCCGGGCGGCGATCTCGGCATCTCCAGTCACCTGCTGGTGCCGCGCGTTGAGGTCTCGCAGCACATCCAGCCGGGCCCGCTGCGTCCCCCGGCTGATCCCGGGAGGATTGCGGACATGCAGCACTGGATCTCCCTGGTTGCGGAACGAGACGCCGCGGTGGGTCGAAGGCATGAACCCGCTGCCCCACAGCGCGCTCCCCGCCCCCTCCAGGCCATGCCCATCGTCCGACAACAGCACGAGGTAGCCCGGCAGATTCTGCGATTCACTTCCCAGACCGTAACTCAGCCACGATCCAAAACTGGGACTGCCAAACAACGGCGTTCCACAGTGCAGCAACAACTGGGCCGGGTCGTGGTTGCTCTGTTCGCACCATAGCGAACGAACCACGCAGAGTTCGTCAGCCACCCGCGCGGTGTGCGGCAGCCAGTCCGACAGTTCCAGCCCCGACTCCCCCGCTTTGTGAAAAACACGGGGGCTGGCCATCACCGTTTCCAGCACCTGCCCGGTTGAGCTTTTCTTCGCCTTCACCAGCGAGTCGGGAATGGGCTGGCCGTGCAGGGCCGCCTTCCCCGGCTTGGGGTCGAACAGATCGAGCTGCGACGGTCCCCCCATCATGAACAGAAAAATCACATTGCGGGCGCGGGGGGCAACCTGCCGGACCGCCTGTTCAGCCAGTCCCTCAGACGCCAGCAGTTGCCACAGGGCGACCCCTCCCAGACCGTGCAGCCCGTGGGTCAGAAATTCGCGGCGGGACGGTGTGGTGGACATCACGTTACTCCCGTTCCAGGAATTCATCGAGATTCAGCAGCACGCTGGCGGTGGTGACCCAGGCGGGTTCAACCGGCGGCGACCCCGGGGGAAGCAATTCGGCAACCGCCGCGGGATCAGCCGCGAACAACTGCCGCTGCTGTGTCAGAAAGGCCAGCATCCGGTCCCGTTCCTCCAGCGTCGGCCGCCGCCCCACTGTCAGCCGCCAGGCCCGGTCGAGCCGTCGTGCGTCGTCGTTTTCCGCGATCTCCCGCGTCACCCGGGCCGCCAGGGCCACCGCCATCTCGAAGAACACCGGGTCATTCAGCAACGTCAGCGCCTGCAGCGGGTTGTTGGTCCGTTCGCGACGAGCGCAACTGCGGCTGGTGTCGGGCAGGTCGAAGGTCACCAGTTGCGCGAAGGGGGACGTGCGCTGCAGCCAGGTGTAGAGCCCCCGCCGGTACCGGTCGGCTCCCGGGCTCGCTTCCCAGGTGTTGGCGTAGCCTTCCTTCGACACACTCGCTGGCTGCGGCGGCTTGACGCTGGGCCCACCCACAACCGTATTGAGCAATCCGCTGGCCGCCAGTCCCGCATCACGCACCTGCTCGGCCGAGAGCCGCCAGCGCCCCTGCCGGGCCAGCCACACATTGCGCGGATCCCGTTCGACCAGGTCTGCCCGCATGGCCGAAGACTGTTGATAGGTGTGCGACAGCACCAGCATCCGCAGCAGCGATTTCACACTCCAACCCTGCGCCACCACCCGCACCGCCAGCCAATCGAGCAGCTCAGGGTGACTGGGGCGATCTCCCCTCAGGCCGAAGTTTTCTGAGGTCGCCACCAGGCCTCGGCCGAACAACTCCTGCCAGAGCCGGTTGACCGTCACTCGGGCGGTGAGGGGATGCTGTCCCGAAACCAGCCATGCAGCCAATTCCCGCCGCCCCAGATCCTCCGCGACGGCCTCACCGGCAACAGTCTCACGCCGCGGAGACAGCGGCGGCAGAATCGCAGGAGTCCCTGCCGTGACCGGCTCTCCCGGCCGCAGGTAATCGCCCCGCACATGCACGTGCGTCGGACGGGCAACGGGCGCCGCCATCACTCCCGGAGCGCGCGACAGCTTGGGCCGGGTTTTCGCGAGGGCCTCAAGCTGCGCCTTCAACTCGGCCAGTTTCAGCGCGTTGACTCGGGCGGTCAGTGCGGGGGGCGGGGCTCCCAGAAAGTAGTCGAGCAGCCGGTCACGCTGGGCGGTGGTCCGCTTCTCCGGGGGCGTCTTGATAATGTTCAGCCCCTCGAGCTGTCCCTCCCCCAGGTTCTGCCCCCACTG
>JBKCTR010000606.1:0-2658 GCA_046318755.1 Planctomycetaceae bacterium | reverse complement strand
CTCTGGTACACAGGAGTCAAACAGCCCCTCCTCCTCCGTTCGAACAGAAAAAGTTCGACCTGCCCGATCACAAGAGTGACACCGAGACACCCAAAGAGCGGAAAACGGAGAACAGGCACGTGCCGACTCACACATGCGAGGAAACACACCAAGGTGCAACCCAAATCGGACATGCCTCGCCGCTTCGACACGTTCGCCAGTCAGGTATTGTGACACATCCCCAAACCAGACGCCAACCTGCCCTCACTACTTTCCGCACTTTTCGCCCCCGCCGTGCGACCCCCGGCCGCGCATTCTGTCCGCTTGCATGTCAGCAGTGAACTGCTCCCGTCACCAACTCCAGTGCGCCCCATCTCCCAGACATGAGTCCTCCCGGAAAGCCTCCTCAACCCAGGTGGACCCAGACCGTGCCGAGGACCAAGGAGTCTGGTCTGCCGCGAGCGAAGGTTCCGAGATTGTGATTGCAAGTCACGGCCGACAACTGCTGCCCCGGACCAGGAATCGGGTCGATCACACTCAACCGGCGCATGAACACTGTGGGCGTCTGCCGAGCAACCCGCGCCGTACACAAACGCCGGGTATGACCGAACCTGAGCTCGTGTCGGATGGCAAGTCCGACTCCACACCACGATTCAACTCCCCGCGCACTGCGTGCCGACGAATGCCCATAAACAGGCAAACTGGAATCCGGAGATTTGCACCACCAGGCGATTCGGGAACTGCCCCAACACCAGTCCCTGTGTCCGCAACGGCCGGCCCACCCGGCGAACGATCAGTGCCCATCGCCACGAGTGTCAAACGGAGGGATGTTGGATTTCGATTGTCAGATCCGTTTGCGGGATTCACTGGATGTGAAAAGTACTCGCGGTCAACCGTCCGTCGTACTCTGGAGTGCGCTGTGAAATTTTCAGTCGTCCAGCACAAAACAAATTCTCACTCTAGCGATCAGTTTGGTCTCTCTCTCGGTCCCGATCCGCGGTTTGCCCGCCGTCGCGAACAACCCCGTTCGCCAGACCTGAGAGGAGGGACGAACCCCTACCCCACACGCCACGTGCGCTGCTCGTTTTCCATGATCTTCGCACCAAGGTCAACCGGGCATCGAGGGATGCACCCGACCGACCGCGGGAGCGGACCATGCCGGCATCACCAAGGGGCCGACACCGACAGGAATCGGAACACTCTGCGGCTGATTGGCCCGCTCATTCCGGGTCAAATGAGCAATCCGGTCGTAACCCATGCAGAGGGCACACATCTGCAAACCCCACTCTGAATCCCAGTAGTCGCCAAAGAAGCCCGACGTGCTGAAGGCCACAAGTCCTCCGACCAATGACAGTCCCAGCAGCGACATATCGAATGATCCGATCTCACGAAAGATTCGTCGTCCCTCCCCCACACAGCGATACGCCAGAAATATCAAGAGCACGCGAATGACGAGCGCATGCACACCCCACTGAACCGCCTCATTCAGATAGCCGTTGTGAATTGAACGATTTCGAAGCGAGGGCCCCCCAAGGTACCGGGAGGAAAGGATCATTTTGTAGCAGTCTCCACCGACGCCAAATGGGTGATCCCCCAGGCAGCTCAAAGCGGCCTTCCAAAAGACAATACGGCTGGAAGCCGATTCATCCCGTTGTTGCTCCTCCACAAATGTCGTTTTGAAGCGACCCAGAATCTGTTCGTCACCGACCAGTACCACCAGTGCGGCGGCTCCCAGAAGAGCACCGCCCATCAAGAGGCGTCGCTCCTTTCCACGGGACAGCAACAGCATGACACTGCCACCTGCGATCAGACCCAGATACGCACCGCGGGAATTGCATTTGAGAATGGCATTGAGGGCGAGGGGAGAGGTGGCAATCCCCAGAAAGCGGATCACCTTGTCCTTCGAAAAAATGGCAGCACCCGCCATCGGCAGGAAAGTCACCAATAGATTCGCCAGCTGATTCGACGACACACCCCCAGGAACTCCCACCCCCTCAAGACGCCCCTTGATGGACTTGCCTGCCCCCAGCAGATTGATCTCGACGCCCAGGAAGAGCACACCGCAGAGAACTGCGATGATGACCCTTCGAAAGTTCACCGCATCCTGCATCGCACAGTCGAGCAGAATGATCAGAATGACAAATTTCAGTTGCAGAAACAGCACACCCGTGCTCAACTCAAAACTGTACGCCAACCCCAGAGTGACGAAGGTGTAGTTGGCGATCATCAAAACCATCAACACGCGCATCGTGACCAGACGGGGTAGCCGCGTGGCCAAAGGGTGGGCCCGATAGGTCACCACCACCGAAATCAAAAAGAGCAAACCTCCAATCAGGTTCCAACGTGGCGCCCAGAGAACCCCCTGCTTGCCCCACCACCACAATTGGGGCAGTGCGAAGAAGGTGAGCATGTAGACCGACGCACCCCAGCTGGGAGCAAAAAACGACCCCAAAGCCAACGCCAGGAAAACCAATAACCACAACAGTGCTGTCAGACTCATCACTCCTCCCGTGTGTCAGTTTCGGCAAGCGCCGTTGCTGCATTCTCAAACTGGGCGGTCCGCCGTCGCGGGCGGCGTTCCAGCAGCTTTGAGTAGAGTTCCTCGTAACGCCGAACCATCGCGGGGAGGCTGAAGGACGAACGGGCCCGCTCCTCCGCGGCAAGACCGCACGCCTTGGC
>JBKCTR010000605.1:0-3641 GCA_046318755.1 Planctomycetaceae bacterium | reverse complement strand
TGGGCCCGGCACGGTACCTCAAGTTGCGTCAGTTGCGTCTGGCGCGACGCTGGTTGCGGGACCGGCGCCATCCCTCCCAGACAGTCACTGAGCTGTTGAGTGGACTGGGGATTTGGCAATTTGGGAGGTTTGCGGGGGAGTATCGGGCGATCTATGGGGAGCTGCCGTCGCAGACGTTTCGTCGGGCACGGCGCTACGAATAAGTGGGTTGGTGGGGGCCGGGCCCCCCTCATGGGGGTTTGCAACGGGGCCAGGAGGGCTCCCTTTCCGCCAAATCGGGACGGAAAAGTCGACCTGGTCCACCGAAAACACAGCGGCTTGCCGCGCATTCCCCGACGAAGCCAGATCTCCCAAAGCGCCGGCCTCAGCGCGGACGAATTCACCAAAGAGATTGTCGTGGGTGACAGGGATTGTCGCACATTGTCTCCGAGGGAACGTCCATGGTTTTGCTGCGCCCGTCATGGGGCCCGCTGCTCAAGCGGCTGACGTCCTGCGCCCGGCCCGAAGTGCTGGCGGTCGCGGTGGCGGTGGCCTGCGGGGGCAGTGCCGTCCGCGCCCAGGAATCGGTGCTGTTCCCCGAGCCCGGCACACGCTACGACCTGTTCGCCGAGCCAGCGGCCGAGGGCCGGGGAATCGAGCGGGAGGCGGGGGGTGAAGCGGACGAGATTGAGACCGACCGGGACTCGTTCACCCCAGCCACCACCACCACACCGGTGGGACGGGTGATTTTCGAATCGGCGTACACGTTCATCGACAACCGGGACACCTACGACACGCACAGTTTTCCCGAGTCGCTGTTGCGGTTTGGCATCACCGAGTGGCTCGAAGCCCGCCTGGGGTGGAACTACGAGGTGGGGGGGGCGGGGAACACGGTCTCTTCCGAGGCAGGGGGGGAAGACTTTGAAGAACCGCGAATCGAACGCGAATCGCAGCTTAACCTGGGACTGAAGATTCGAGTGAATCGTCAGCAGGGCTGGATTCCCGAAAGTGCGGTCATCACCACGGCCCAGATTCCCACCAGCGGGCCCGATACCGCCACCGCCTTCCTGGGGACCTACGTGTTCGGCTGGACTCTCGACCGGGGGGCGAAGCTCGACGCCGCCCTGCGTTACGGCTACGACACCGTCGAACACGACACGCACAACCTGTGGAGCCCTTCGGTGGTGCTGAAGATTCCTGTGACGGAACGTATCAACAGCCACATCGAATACTTCGGGATCTTCACCTCGCACAAAGAGCGCGACACCCAGGCGCAGTACATCAGCCCGGGCGTGCACTATCTGCTGACCCCCGATTTCGAAATCGGTTATCGCCTCGGTTGGGGGCTGACCGATGACGCGTCGCGGTTCTTCGTCAACGCGGGGATTGGTTATCGGTTCTGAAAAGGCCCAAAGGGCCGGCGTGCGGACCGAGCTTTCCCCGTGCTTGCTTTCGTTTTTTCCCTCACCGACTCATGGAGGAGTTCATGCCCCGTTTCCCGCTCCCCAAATCGTTGCTCTTGGCCAGCCTGATGTGTGCCCCGGGGGTGTTGCCGTGGGCGACGCGGGCGTCGGCCCAGGAGGACATCCCGGTACCCGCCATCGAGGGGGCCGATCTGCCCGAGGCTTCCCTGACCGACGACTTCCTGACCTCCGCCCCCGTCGCCGATCCCTTTCCGGGAGCGTCGCTGCCGGCCTGCCCGCCGGGAACCGGCCTGGCGTACGAACTGCCCCCTGCCTCCCCGTTCGCCGGTTCGTTGTTCGAGCGTCCCAAGCTCACGGGGAACTGGCTGGGCCTGCGCGATGGACTGGCTCTGAATGGCATCGCCCTCGATGTCTCGAACACCAACTTCTACCAGGGGGTTTCCAGTGGAGGGGTGAACGAGAATTTCGAGTACGCCGGCCGGGGTGACTATTACCTCAACGTCGACGGTCAGAAAGCGGGGCTGTGGGCCGGTTCATTCCTGACCCTGCATGGTGAAACCCGCTGGGGAGACACGATCAATCGGGATACCGGGGCGATCATGCCGGCCAACGTGGGAATGCTGTTCCCCAGGCCGACCGGGACGGTCACCGCGCTGACCGCGGTGAAGTTGACCCAGGCCCTGTCGGAGAACTTCGTGGTCTTCGGCGGAAAGCTCAACCTGTACGACGAGTTGAAGCAGCCCTACGCCTCGGGGCGCGGGGTCGACGCCTTCATGAACGCCAGCCTGACCTTCCCGGTCGTGCTCGCCCGCACCACCCCCTATTCGACCCTGGGGGCGGGGTTTGCCGTGCTCGAGAACATGCAGCCGGTCTTCACATTCATGGTGCTCGACACCCAGAACACCCCCACCACCACGGGATTCGACACCTTCCTCGACAATGGGGTCACTCTGTTGACTTCGCTCAACCGTCCTGTCGAACTGTTTGGCCTGCCGGGCCATCAGGGGATCGGCGGCAGCTACAGCACCGGGCAATACAACGATCTGACCCCCACCCCCTGGTACGACCCCAATACCGGGAACTCTGGGATCGCGACTGGCACCGATGACGGATCGTGGTCGATCTTCTACATGGCCGACCAGGCGCTGTGGGTTGATTCCAACAATCCCGCCCGCTCGTGGGGACTGTTCGGTAACATCGGCCTGGCCGACAATGGACCCAGCCCGATCCGCTGGTCGAGCTATGTTGGGTTCGGTGGATCGAGCCCGCTGGTCTCGCGCCCGCTCGACACCTTCGGCCTGGGCTACTTCTATGTGGGCTATTCCGACCCCGTGCAAAACCTCGCCCCGCGCCTGTTGAATCTGGGGAACGATCAGGGGGTGGAAATGTTCTACAACATCGCCGTCACCCCCTGGTTCCGATTGACTCCCGACCTCCAGGTGCTGGGACCGGCTCGCGGCCAAACGCTGCCCCCCAACGTCCGCGAGATCGACACCGCGCTGGTTTTGGGACTGCGGGCCAAGATCGACTTCTGATCCTCCCGCGCACGCGCACCGCAATGTGGCCGATGTTGCTCACGGGCCAGACCGGAATCTCCGCCGGTTCTGGCCCGTGGCGTTTGAAGGCCGGCCCCTCAACACCCCACACTGCGAGCGCCCCTCCCACAGTTCGGCCCCAGCGGGCCGAGGCACTCCCGCTCCTCGGCCTTGCGGGTGAGAGCGCAGTGCGGAGCATGGTCGGCGGCCACTCCGTGGAGCCGCCCTCTTCCGTCGGCCTCCCACGCCGCAAAAACGCCGTCGAGGAGTCTGCTACGGATCAGCGAATTGTGCCGTAGCTGTGAGCCCAGAGGTCCATGGCACAGCCTGTCCAAAAGGGGGAGGCTGTTTGGGTCTCCCGGTCAGGGGAGATCGGCGGCGGGGGAACACGAGGTGGGGGAACGCGAAGTGGGGACGGCTGTCGCCGACGACGAGGCTAGCCGGCCTTGCGTCGCTTGGCCGCACCCCAACTCAGGCCGCAGGGCGGGGGCGGGCCAATTCCTGCAGGTCGCTGCGATTCCCCTTCACACAGCAGACGTAGGCGAGGTCTCCCTCGACCCAAGTCGTTGCGCAGAGGTCGCCGTCGACCAGGGGAGGCACCCCCAGAAAGCGCTGCTGGCCGTTGGCGTCCCGCACCTGTTTGACGGGAATGACCGCCAACGCCGCCCGCACCTGCCTGGCCCCCCGGCGGTTGAACTGGAAC
>JBKCTR010000604.1:0-2570 GCA_046318755.1 Planctomycetaceae bacterium | reverse complement strand
GTGTTCGAGGGAGATGCCGTCGTTGATGCCGGCGTTGTTGACCAGCCCATGGATCTGGCCATAGGCCTCGACGGCGATCGCCACCGCCCGCTGGCAGTCCGCGGTGCGGGTGAGTTCGGCGGTGATGGTGAGGGGGCGGGGGCCCTGGGTGGCCAGTCGGTCGGCGAGGGCGTCGTTGTCGGCGGAGTTGCGGCCGATGATCACGGGAACCGCGCCTTCCGAGGCCAGCAGTTCCACGATGGCCGCCCCGATGCCCTTCGCCCCTCCCGTCACCAAGACAACATGATTTTCAAGCGAGAGGTCCATGGGGGGGCTTTCGGAGGAAGCGGCGGGCGGGGCCAGACAAAAGAAACGGGCTCAACACCGCGAATGGTCTTGAGCCCGAGAGAGAGACGGAAGCGAGGTCCCGGCGAGCCGATCGCAGGCCGCGGGACGGAGAAGCCTACTTCTCGGTGATGAGCATGTTGCGGACGAACTTGTGGCACTCGATGCAGCTCATGGTCATGTCCATGTAGCCGAGGGCCGCGCTGTCGAGCCGCTTTTCTTTCGCCCCCTTCTGGATCTTGGCGATGGTGCGGCGGAATTCGTCGGCGTGCTGGGTGTAGAGCGCCTCTTTGACGACGGCGAAATCGGCGGCGGCGCTGATCCCTTCGAGCTGGCGGGCTCCCTGGCCGATCAGTTCATAGTCTTCGATCGCCAGCCCTTCCATGACCTTTTGAGTGGCTTCCAGCTTCTTCCGCATGAAGAGTTGGATGGGGGTTTTCTTGGGAGCGGGCTCGTTTTGGCGGGCGTCGGCCCCCAACGGACCGAGGCAGAGCCAGCCGAGGCCCCCCACGACGGCCACCAAGAGCATGCGAGCGATGAATTTCTTCTGGGACATGGGAATCACCTGCGGAAAGGGAGGACCGGAACAGTTCTCGACAAGACTGTCGGGAGCTGGCCCGGTCATGAGCCAGTCCCGGAACCAGGGGGCCGGGCACCCTCTGGCTGGAACAGGTCGCCCGCCGGCGAACCGGACAGACATCCTTGAGGGTAGTCGAGGGTTGCGCGAATGGTCAATTGCGGGTCTGGTGCATTCCGACCGCAATCCGATATCATCAGTCCAGTCGAAAAGGCGGGCTTCCCACCGACAGGCGGGTGGCGGTTCGTCTCGACGTGTCTGCCCCTGTTCCCGATTTCCTGAGCTGCACCGAGTCCATGGCGACCACTGGTCCTTCGAATCTTTTCAATCGCGTCTGGGATCTGCACACGGTGCGCACGCTGCCGTCGGGGCAGACTCAGTTGTTCATCGGCCAGCACTTGATTCACGAGGTGACCAGCCCGCAGGCGTTTCAGATGCTGCGGGACCGGGGACTGAAGGTGATGTTTCCCGAGCGGACCATCGCCACGGTCGATCACATCATCCCCACCGACAACCAGGCCCGTCCCTTCGCCGATGCCCTGGCGGAAGAGATGATGTCGGCGATTGAGAAGAACTGTCGCGAGTTCGGCATCACCCTGCTGAACCTGTCGGACCGGCGGCAGGGGATTGTGCACGTGGTGGGGCCCGAGCTGGGACTGACGCAGCCGGGAATTACCCTGGCGTGCGGAGACAGCCACACCAGCACCCACGGCGCGTTTGGAGCGATTGCGTTTGGCATCGGGACCAGCCAGGTGGCCGATGTGCTGGCTTCGCAGACCATGGCCATGGGACGCCCCAAGGTGCGGCGCGTGGGGGTGAATGGGCGCCTGGGACCAGGGGTGTTTGCCAAGGATGTGATTCTGCACATCATCCGGCGGCTGGGTGTGCTGGGGGGGGTGGGTTACGCCTACGAATTCGCCGGCGATGTCTTTGAGCGGATGTCGATGGAAGAGCGGATGACCGTCTGCAACATGAGCATCGAGGGGGGAGCCCGGTGCGGGTATATCAATCCCGACCAGACGACTGTCGAGTACCTGCGAGGTCGGCCGTTTTCTCCGCAGGGAGAGGCGTTTGAACGGGCCGCGAAATGGTGGTTGAGCCTGGCTTCGCCCGCCAATGCGCACTACGACGACCGGGTCGATCTGGCAGCTGCCGAGATCGAGCCCACGGTGACCTGGGGCATCAACCCCGGCCAGGCCCTGGGGGTCAGCGAGCGGATTCCTTCGGCCAGCCAGTTCCCGGCGGAAGACCAACGGGGAATTCGCGAAGCGCTGGAGTTCATGGATTTCCGCGAGAATCAGCCGATCAAGGGGACCAAGATCGACGTGGCGTTCATCGGCTCGTGCACGAATTCCCGGATTTCGGATCTGCGCGAGGCGGCGGCGGTGGCCAAAGGGCGCCGCGTGGCACCACATGTGCGGGCGCTCGTGGTTCCCGGGTCGCAACAGGTTCTGGCCCAGGCGGAAGCCGAGGGGCTGCACGAGGTCTTCCGTTCGGCCGGTTTCGAGTGGCGTGCGGCGGGCTGCTCGATGTGCCTGGCGATGAACCCCGACAAGCTGCAGGGACGCGAGTTGTGCGCCTCGTCGAGCAACCGCAATTTCAAAGGACGGCAGGGGAGCCCCACGGGGCGAACGCTGCTGATGAGCCCGGCCATGGTGGCGGCGGCGGC
>JBKCTR010000603.1:0-4030 GCA_046318755.1 Planctomycetaceae bacterium | reverse complement strand
ACCTTGCGGGCGAAGTCGTCCCGGGCGTTGAACACCAACACATCTCCCGAGGGAGCAGCCTGTTCGGGCGAGCAACCGGGGAAGGGAGTGCCGGCGGTGACGCGGGCGATCCAGTCGGCCATCAGAGTCGATTTGCCGGTGCCCGCTTCACCCACCACCACAACCACATCCCCCGCCCGGACCTTGTCGGGCCAGAGCCAGCCCTGGTTTTCATGGTGGAGGGGGGCGTACTGGGAGACGTGGTCGCCGAACTTTCGATCGGGGTAAAACGGCGACTTTTCCGGCACCAACCAACACCCGGGGGGGAGCGTCGGCTTTGGGCGGGCCGCCCCGGTCTCCTCCACGTCGTGCGGACAGTTTTCCGCCTCGGGCCCAGGAACGGAGACAGGGGTTTCGGACGACGGGTGATCAGACATGATCGCAATTCCCATGAAAAGGCACAGATGGACAGTACAGTGATAGTATATGGATGCCACTAGTGCACATGGCAATGCCAAAGTGCAGTATTTTGTACAGATTTTGGGAAATGGCGGAAGTGATTGTGGAGAATAGGTTTACGGAATGTGAGTAGGAAATGAAAGACAAAGGGTGGTCTTGGTATGACTGGTTTTGTGTCCGGACGTAGTCCCACGAACGAGCTGCGTGCTCATTAATATTCGTTCAGTGGGTTCGGTTTGGGCTACCCTTGAAACTGAATCGCGTACAGATCGGCTTCCAGCATCCGGCAATGCAGCCGCACCGGTTGGCCGGCCAGGGGGGACAGTGAGGGGTTCGATTTCCAGGTGACTCGCTGTTCGAGCGAATCTCCCACCAGCGGCTGGCAGTCGTCGAGGGTGAAGCCGGGCAGCGGTTGGCCGGCGGCGGTTTGCAACTCGGCCCGGAACTGTCCGCCAGCACTGGTCGCGTAATTCACCCGCAGTTGAGTGCCAGTGAAAGTGAAAGGGGGAGTCACGAGGGATCCCGGGTCGGCCCCGACGTGGACCGAAGCGAAACCATCAGGACGCAGCGTGAACCGCCGGAACGGAGTTGTGTAGATCGACAGCTCCTGCGGCCCCGTGGGGACAACGTTGAGGGCCGCGTAGTTCGAGCGGTTCCCCCACCGATTGGGATCGAGTCCCGGGCGAATGAACGCCTCGCGGAAGGTGCGGTCGTATTTGGAGGGGCCGCGGGCCGTCATGAACAGAATATCGGTGCTCTCCCCCCGTTCGGGATGAAACCGTGTGGGAAATGCGAGGTAGATGTGTGGGGCCCGGAAATAGGGCTGGGTGAGCGTTGTGTAGAGATGCTCGCCGGGAAAGTTGGGACGCAGCGGCACCGGCTCGGTCCAGTGCCGGTAGTCGTCGGACGTCGTCCGGCAGACCGACCGCAGCTTGCTGTCGAGAAAGTGCCGGAAGTAACAGACATAGCGTCCCTCGTTCTCGGACCAGAACGACACGTTCTGCGAATCGAAGGCGTACTCTTTCGTGTAGGTGATGACTGGTTCGGGAGCGAGCTTGCGCCAGTGGATGCCATCGCCCGAGACAAATGCGTGCAGGTTTGACTTGACCGTTCCCGCGAGCGCTTTGAACCGCTCTTCGGCGGGAACGCCGGGCCGGCGGTCGAGCATGGGGCAAAAGTTGTGGCAGAACGGCGGCGAGTGCAGGATGACGTTGTTGTCTTTCGTGCCGTCGACCTCCACCAGCCCCAGGTTGGGTCGAGTCCAGTGGATGCCATCGCGGCTCTCGCAATACCGGGTGACTTCGGTGACGTCGCCGTCAAATTTCGAATTGCGGTGATCGCGGGTGTAGAGACGGTAGCGGTCTCCATCGAGGATGACGGTGGCGTATTCGAGCGAATTGGCGGGTTCGAGCATCTCGGGGGCCAACTGCGGCGAGTGGAGCTGCAGTTCCGCATTCTCCAGCCGGTCGACCAGAAACCGGTCGACGAACAGTTCCCGGCGGGAGCCAATCGGCTTCACGCCGTCACTGGCGGGTTCGGCGGCCCGAACGATGGGCGATTGGGCAGTCAGCAGCCCTCCTGCCAGAGTCACTGCCCCCTGCAGGAAACGACGTCGATCGGCTGTGGGTTGATCAGGCATGGCCGGGAGACTCGGAAGGAAGGTGGAAAGCGATGCGGGTTCAAGAGGAAGAGCCCGCGGGCTCGCGGGACAGCCGGGGGGCGATCACGGTTTCGGCGTGGGCTGCCAGTGGGCGTGCATCGCGGCGTAGCCGTAGGGGAGATTGGTAAGGGGTGTTTCCCGCTGGTCATTCAGCCGCCGCAGGTAAAGATTGCGCACTCCCCGGCGATTCGAGCCGTAGAGGAGCCACTCGCCATCGGGGGAGGGATTGAGATGGTAATGCGAGGTGCCGGGGGCCGACTGGGTCAACTGCCGGCTCTGTCCATCGAGGGTGACTTCGAAGAGTTCGACGCGATCTTCGACCTGGGCGGTGTAAAAGACCCGGTCCCCCTTGGCCGACCAGACCGGGATGTCGCTGCTGCCGCCATGGAAATCGGGGACATCGAGAAACTCGGTCACACCCCGGTAGCCGTTGCGGTCGGCGAGTTTCTTGAGACCTTTGCCGTCGGCCCGCACGATGTGGGGATGGCAGTTGTAGTGTTCGCCCGAGACGAACAGCAGCCAGTTGCCATCGGGAGACCAGCGGGGGGCGAAGACGAACGGGTGGCCGGTCTGGACGTGGATGCGGTTCTTTCCATCGGCATCGGCGAGAAAGACCTGATAACTCTCGTGATACGAGATCCGCCGGCCATCGGGAGAGCTGCTGAAACCGTAGGCGAAGCCCGACGAGTTTTTGGTGAGGTCGACCTTATGTTGGCCTTTCCGGTCCATGCGGAAGGGCTTGCTGTTGCCGTCGATGAGGGCGGTAAAACCAAGCTGGTTCGGATCGTTGTTCCAGAAGAACAGCCCCGTGTTGTAGAAGCTGACGCGGTCGACCGCCGTGACGTTTTCGGCCTGGCCGGTCTGGGGATCGAACAGGAACGAGTCGTACTGCCAACCTTCGGCCGTGAAGCGGAAGGTCTGATGTTCTTCTTCCCAACGGGCATTGTCTTCGCTTTCCCAGGCCTGCCCGAGGATCGTGAGGGTGCCGTCGGGGGACCAGCCGACGAATTGCGTCCAGCAGCCTGGTTCATCGAGCAGTGGTTCACCCACAAGGCGATTGCCGGTGCCATCGCCCCGGATCAGCATGGCGCGGTTGGTGCGCACATTGGCCCAGCGTCCGCCGGGCAGATTGGTGCGATGCAGGTTGTAGCCGATCCAACCGGCGGGAGATTCGGGCGGGGCGGCCAGCGCCGTCCCGATCAGTCCCCAGAATCCCCCCCAGATGGCCAGGAACAACCAGCGAACCAGCACAAGGCGCTGGGCTGAACGTGAGAGTGTCGGCATGGGTGGGAGAATCGCAAGGGGGGAGCGGAAACAACGGGCCGACCCGGTGCGCCAGGGCTTGGGAACCGGACCCGGGTGGCGGAGGGGGACGATCAGGCGAGAATGTCGTCGATGACCCGGCCGTGGACATCGGTCAGCCGCATGTCGCGGCCGCCGAAGCGGAAGGTGAGCCGTTCGTGGTCGAGACCGAGCAGATGCAGGATCGTGGCGTGGATGTCGTGGATGTCGACACGGTTTTCGACGGCACTCATCCCCATTTCGTCGGTGGCGCCGTAGGTCTGTCCGCCCCGGACACCCCCTCCCGCCATCCAGATGGTATAGCCGCTGACGTGGTGATCGCGGCCATCGGTGCCACCGCTGTGCGGGGTGCGACCCATTTCGCCCGCCCAGACGACGAGGGTGTCGTCGAGCAGACCCCGGCGTTTCAGGTCGCACAGCAACGCGGCGACCGGCTGGTCGGTGATGCGGGCATTCTCGGAGTGCCGGTGTTTCAGTTCGCCGTGCTGGTCCCAGGGAGAATTGTTGTTGTGGGTGCTGGGGCAGGTGATCTCGACGAATCGCACCCCGGCCTCCACCAGCCGGCGGGCCCGCAGGCACTGCAGGGCGTAGAACTTGTCGAAGTCGTTGTCGCGGTCGACACCATAGAGG
>JBKCTR010000602.1:0-4157 GCA_046318755.1 Planctomycetaceae bacterium | reverse complement strand
TTCCCCTGGCGGGCGAGATTCTCGCCCCCGGCGAAGACTTCCACCTCGGCCAGCGAGAGAATCTTGCCGTTGCCCGGCAGTTCGATGCGGACATACCGACCGGCGGCCCGCGTGTCGTTCGACTTGGCATCGGCGACGGTGGCCGAGAGTCGCGAGAGTACGAAATTTCCATCCGCAGCCCGGCCAGCCCCCTGGGAGGGCAACGACGGGTCGGGAATGGTTTCCAGCCGCAGGCCGGTGATGCCCGAGAACGGCACCTTCGCCATCAGGGTGTAGGTGTCTTGTCCCGATTTCGGCCCCCCCACCAACAGCGAACCATCGTCCTGCCGGGTGAAAGTCGCCTCGCCAGCCGACTTCGACGCGATGTCTTGCAGCATCGTCCACTCGGGGGCCTGGCCCAGGGCCTCTTCCCAGGCGCGCTGTTCCTGTTCGAGTGCGGGGGTCGGGTTGTCGAGCTGCCGCTTGAGTGACGCGATCTGGGTTTCCAGTTCCTGGAATCGACGTTCCACATCGGGGGTGGGGGCGGCGAGGGTGGGGTATTCATCCCCCTTGTCGCTGTCGGCGGTCTGGTTGAAGATGCCGTAGAAGCTGTAGTACTCGGTCTGGCTGATCGGGTCGAACTTGTGACTGTGGCACTTGGCGCAGCCGATGGTCAGCCCCATCCAGACCTGCAGCGTGGTGTCGGCCCGGTCTTTCACCGCCGCGACGCGGTATTCTTCATCGTCGGTTCCCCCTTCTGTGTTGGTCAGGGTGTTGCGGTGGAAGGCGGTGGCGACTTTCTGCTCGACGGTCGCTCCGGGACGCAGATCGCCCGCGAGTTGGTCGATGGTGAACTGGTCGAACGGCTGGTTGGCGTTGAAGGCGTCAATGACCCAGTCGCGGTAGCGCCAGATGGTGCGCAGCGGATCGCTGCCGAGCCCTTTCGAGTCGGCATACCGGGCGAGGTCGAGCCAGACTCGGCCCCAGCGTTCGCCATACGCCGGGTCGGCCAGAAATCGATCGACCAGCCGTTCGTACGCCCCGGGTTGCGTGTCTTGCACAAACGCCGCCACCTCGGCCGGCGAGGGAGGAATGCCCCGCAGGTCGAGACTCAGACGGCGCACCAGCGTGTGCTTGTCGGCCATAGGATTGGGCTGCAAACCCAGCGTCTGCAACCGGGCCGAGATCCAGGGATCGATCCCGTTTTGCGACCAGCCTGCATCGTGCTTCGCCGGCAGAGGCTGCCGGCGCGGAGCAACAAACGACCAATGCTCGGCATAGGGGGCCCCCTGTTCGATCCAGCGGCGAATCAGCTCGACCTGGGGAGGGGTCAGTTCCCCCGAACCGCCGGGGGGCATCTTCAATTGGGCGTCGGTCGTGGTGATCCGTTCCCACAGTTCGCTCTCGGTGACCTTGCCGGGCACAATCGCCCGGCTGCCGGTCTCGAGGGTGGCGGTGGCATCAGCCCGGCGGTCAAGCCGCAGGCCCGCCTTGCGTTCCCCTTCATCGGGCCCGTGGCAGTTGTAGCAGGTCCGCGAGAGGAGGGGGCGGATGTCGCGGAGATAGTCGATGGGGGCGGGCTCGGCGGCGGCCAGGGGGGCGACAGCCAACAACCACAACGCAAGCGAGGCAAGAGCGGTGCGCACGGACGGAAGACCTCAAAGGACCGGCGAAACAACCAGCCTGTAGGATACCAGCCCACGGCAGGGGAGGGCGAGGGTTGGCGAGGGGAGTGGCGGGTGGTGTGTGGTGGGTGGCGGGTGGTGGGGAACGCGTGCGGGACGGCGAGGCGAAAAAGCTTGGGAGGGCGAGGCGGAATAGGCACGGGAGGGCGAGGCTCCGTCCGAGCCACGTTGTGCGCCCGGCGAAGCTTTACCGCCGGTTGGGCCGCCGCGACCCACGCATCAGGTCGCCAAGTCGGCCGAGCGACAGGACCGAATTCGATTGGTTCTTAAACGTACACTGCGGTAGAATGGCGTCTCAGATTGCTCTTCTCCCACTGGTCCGTGATGTCGAAACCCAAACCCCGGAAACGCTCCCCGGCTCCACCGGCTCCCACCCCGACCGTGGCGGTTCCCGCTGTCAGCGCCCCCGCCTCATTCGAGGTGCAGCAGCGCCTGTACCAGACGTTTGAGCCGATGCCCCTCGAGGCCAGCGAGACCGATCTGTACGTCGACCTCGATTCTGTCCGCGGCGACACCGACGTGGTGGAGAAGTTGCTGCGGGAAATCCAATTCAGCAACAAGCCCAAGACCTGGCTGCTGTCGGGCCACAAGGGGTGCGGCAAATCGACCGAGTTGCGACGGCTCAAGCATCGGCTGGAGACTGGACCCCACAAATACTTCACGGTGCTGTGCACCGAGCGGCATGTCGACACGGTGAATGTCGAGTTCACCGATGTCTTGATTGTGACGTTGCAGCAGGTGGCTGCCGAACTGAAGAAGGTCAAGATCAGCCTCGAGTCCAACTATCTGACAAAGACGCTGCAGAATTTGAGCAAGCTGCTGTTCTCCGAAGTCAAGCTGGAGAAACTGGATTTCACGGTTGGTTGGGCCAAAATCTCTGCCGCCATTCAGAGCAGCCCCGACGCCCGGGAACAGGTGCGCAAGCTGCTCGAAGCCGAGACCGCCAATCTCCAGCGCGAGGTCAACCAGCGGTTTGACAAGGCCAACGAAGAACTGGCGAAACAGGGATATGCCGGATTGTTGGTGCTGTTCGATTCGCTCGATCGAATCATCGACGTTGCGCGGGCGGAGGCCCTGTTTGTGCAGCGTGCGACCGAAATGACCGCCTTCCGCTGCAAGATGGTGATGACCATGCCAATCTCGCTGGCCTACAGCGAGAGTATTCAGCAACTGTCAACCACCTACGCCAGCAAGCCGAATATTGTGCCCATGACGAAGCTGCGCACTCCTCCCCCGGCACGCGCGCGGCATGAACCCGGTTTTGGAAAATTCCGCGAGATTGTCGATGCCCGCCTGCCGAACGTGGGTGAGTCCCGTGCGTCGCTCTTGCACTCGGATCAGGTGTTGGACGAATTGATCGCGGCCACCGGCGGGCAACCCACCGAGTTGATGGCCTTCCTGCAAGCCCTGATCGTCAAAGGCCCTCTGCCGATTTCGAGTGAGGGGGTCGCGCGACTGCGGCGGGAGTTCGCACGCGATTACCGCTGGTTCGTGCGGGAAGACTGGAAGGTGCTGTCGGCGATTGCCCAAGATGGCAAGTATGAATTGGAGGCCCAGTCGCAAAGTGTGTTGAAGCGGCTGCTCGATAGCCGGGCGGTGCTGCAGTACCTCAACGACGAGGAATGGTACGACCTCAACCCGATTGTCGAACAAATCACACCGCCGTCTTCGGAGAAATCGTCCGCATGAGCGGCACACTTCCCCATGCGACGCGTCTTTCAATGGCCGCAATCCAGGGCGAAACGAGCCTCGTGCGTGAATTGACGGCGGGCGGTTTGTCTGGGGCCAACGCCGCGACGTTCGACGAACTGATCCGGCTGATTCAGCTTTCTCAGGGCCGCCATTCGTTTTCGCTGGTGGAATGCAACAGCCCCGTGCTGCAAGACAGGGTGCTGAAGAACCTGGCGCTGGTGTTTCCGGGGCTGCACGTCGTCTCGATCGGTCCCGAGACCTACAGCATTTTGGACTTTGTTGTCCACGAGATTGGCCAGAGTTCCCCCTCGGCGGTGGTCATTGTGGGGATCGAGACGCTGTTGCAACGCGTCGAGCGGTATGAGCCCGCCTTGGCCCGCCTGAATTACTCCCGCGACGGCTGGCGTGAAGAGCTGCGCTGCCCCACGATTTTCTGGCTTCCCGAGTTCGCCGCGATTGCGCTGACCCGCGATTGTCCGGACCTGTTGCGGATGATCACCACCCGGTTTCGGTTTGAAGCCGATGGGGAGAGTGCGGCCACCGTCCCGAATCTCGAATCGCCCCTTCGAGAGCCAAGAACCGAGTCCATGGCGACCGGCAATGAGGCCGCGGCAGCGAGTGACTGGTCGACAGTCGAGATGGACTCTGCGATTCGCGCGGGGTTCGAGGCGTTCGAGGCCGACCTGGAACAGGGCGACTTGCCCCGGGCAGAATCGCGGCTGCGTGACCTGCAGCGGCAGGTGGGGTTGGGTCTCGACCGCCACACTTTTGCGGAAGACGGCTGGGAGCGGCTGATCTTTT
>JBKCTR010000601.1:0-14517 GCA_046318755.1 Planctomycetaceae bacterium | reverse complement strand
AGATCACCCACCTCGACATGGGCGATGTCGGCCAGTTCATCCTGATGCACCCGGTTCGCTCCTCCTTCGGGCACCAGACTGTCGACCACGCTCACCCGGGCACCCAGGCTCGCGAGCATCAGCGCGAGATTGGTGCCGAGAAACCCCAGTCCGCCCGTGACCAGAACCGCCCGGTCCCGGTACAGCGTCTCACAGCGGCTGTCTGCAATCTCGGCGGTCACTCAGCCGGTCCTTTCTTCAGGCAGCGGACGAAGCCAAGTTTGGAGCCGGGCGCGCAGGCAATCCAGGGGATGCCATCCGGAGTAATCGGACCGCTTCACCCGTCCCGTCTGCCGATCCAGCCAGCAGACGGTACGGGCCTGCCACAAACGCCACCAGAGCGGACCGCGGGGCCCGGTCTCAAACAGCGGCTGCGAAATCCCCAATTTGCGGGCGACCTGCTCCTCCACCGGAAAAAGTTCCCGCAGGTAGGGGCCATACAGCTCCTCCAGCACGGCTTCCCCCGGGATGACGTGGTACTGCCACAGACGATCAGAGGCGACGTCGGCCCCGAGACGGCGAATACCGTGGAAATGGTAAAAACGGACTCGCCCCAGAGCTGTCCGCACACCGTGATCACCGCCAGTCAGCGTGAACCGGGCGATGTTCCAGGGAGCCAGACCAAAGGTGGGGGGCTCCAGAACGGCGACTGCACCGGGGAAGTCGGTCGGCCAGGAATCGAGGTAGCGCTGGTCGGCGAATCGTTGATGTCTCTCGTCGACCTGATGACGGCACCATTCGACGCATTGCCGGCGCCACTGATCCAGACACGCCCGGCCCACGCAATCGTTCCGGAATCCCTGGAACGAGACATTGAACTGACCGGTCGGCAGACCATGAGTTCGCATGACCGCCGAGAAACCATGCGCAGTGACAAACACCGGTCGTTCATCGAGCTGCTGCTGGACATCCGACACGTCGGCCAGAAACCACAGATCGGCATCACACGAGATGACCGCCCCCGCACCATAGTTCTCCAGCACGAATCGGGGCAGGCACGGGCTGAGAGTGAAGTAGTACTCCAGCCGCGAGCGATTGCTGCGGGCGATGGCCAATTCCGGATCCGCCGCTTCCAGCCGGGAAAGCGGAACCGCAACGACACCTGGCTCAGCATGCTGTCCGAGATAGTCGTATGTGGCCGGGTCCAGGCAGAGCAGATAGACCGTTGGCGGCGATCCCGACCAGTGACGGCGCAGCGAACGGACCATCACCAGCGCACGGGCGAGATAGTGCCGGTCACAGAGAGTACAGAACACCGGGACTGTCATGGCGCCATCCGGGGACGCAGCAAGTATCCCCGCCATTGGTATTGATACCCCTCGACCCAGACCGGATCGTCGCAGTCACTCAGCGATTGTCCCACGATTTCCCAGCGCGACGAGAGCATCCGGAGGAACCTGGACTCATCAAAGAACCAGAATGGGGATTCGCTCTCGTAAATGCTGCGGGGAACGACCTGTCGGGTAATGAGGTTTTTTCCTTGTCGCTTGGTAACGGGGATCCGGTCAACAAACACCCACGGGGCCCCGAGCGCCGCGAGCGAGTCGAGCAACGCCTCTGGCCCGGGAACCATCGGCATAATGCCGGCGGCGACGATGAGATCGGGGGGCTGCTGCCGGATCGCCTGGTCGAGAGAGTCGAAGAAGTGCAGTTGCGGTTCGTGGGTGAGTCGTCTGCCCGTCGCGGCGATCCCGGGGAGCTCGACCACGTTCCACGTGACAGGCCTGTCGGAGGTCCACCAGCGGCGATGCTGAAAGTAGACGCTCCCCAAGCCACCACCATAATCCAATACCGTCGGCCGCGAGATTCCCAGGGCCTGGAGATCGCGCAGCGCCAGCATCAGAGGCCAAGACGTGGCGGGCTGATGCTGCAGCAGGCTGTCGCGCTCGAACAGAGCCCGACCGGCAAGCACCTCACCCAGCGCCCGTTCGTACGCCCGGCGCTGGCCTTCGAGAGAGATCTTCCGGCAGCCCCTCGCGGCAGCATCCCAATCGGGGTAACTTCCCGACCACATCGACGAATTGTAGCGGATCAGCCGGGCCAGTCGGGGCCAGACCCGGAAGCGGGTGCGGGCCACCCCATCCGGGCCCTCCTGTCCCCCGGACTGTCTTTCTCCATCGCAAGTCAACCCACCGTGAGACGGCGACGTCGATGACTCAGGGCGGGATTGGGAACTCATCGCAGACATCACCGAACTCAAATGAAAGCCCATCGTCTGGAGACTTGGAGTTGGATTCCGACAGCGACTGGTCGATGCTCCCCCAGAGACAGGCTCAACGAGGCAGTCAACTGCGACAGCGCCCCTTTCTCCGGGATCAACCCGCTCCATGGCAGGCCGTGACGAAACCGGAAGCCCGTGACGTATCGAGCCCCTCTGACCGCACCAACAGAAACTCCGCCAACTCGGGACGCACCATTCGAACGTGTCGTGAACCATCCCCCATGCCAAGCCGGGTGGATCCATGGTTCCTTCAAGGTGAGTGTCCGGCCTACCATGACCGATTGCAAGCAGGAATCAGCCACTTCAATCGATTCGACTGTCCGGAGCACACAACGAAACGTTCGGGAGAAGTGAAGCACCTGTTCACAAGAGATTGCGAGGACGACACGCACCCACCGAGATTCGTTCAGCACACCGGGCCCAACTGCAATTGCCCAGAACTGCTCCTCTCGGTGTCTCTGGTTGTTGACGGAGGACGAGCTTCCCCTCGGTCGTCACATTCGTCGGCGATCGGCGGCTGACGATTTGGTTCCAGACCGATGTCGGACAGGCCTCGGTCTCGATGTCGATGTTGGCAAGCCCGGGCAATGTCTGACCCGCGTAGATTCCAGAGCATCCGTGGCAGGGCGACCTTCGGCCGCAGTCTCTTGGTCTTCGGGCATCAGCCTGCTCCCTGGGATTTCTGAACCATGGGTGGCTTCGGTTGGGATTCCGTTTCGGCAGACACCACCCTGCCACAACGGGCGGGTGTCGGACAATCGCAGGAAGGTAACCATTGCGAGGTCGACAGCCACAACGGAAGGCTGTGGGCTGTCTGGATGCACGGGGGGAAATCCGCACCCGGTGGGTCAAGCCGCCTCGCATCCGTTGTGGTGCTGTCGGCCGGTGGGTTGAAGACGGACGGAGGGGCCCGCCGGCGTGTTTTCACGAAGTCAGTTCCGTCGGCTTTCGGCGTCGCGGAGGGGACGCAGTGTCTGCGCGAGGTGATCGTCGGCGAACTCGCTGAGCAACTGCGGTGGACAGCCAGTCTGTCGCAGCAGCCCATACACCCGTTCGATGACTTCTCGCTCCGAAAGCCCCCGCCTTGTCCCCAGCTCGAAGTACTGGTCCATGGCGGATCCGATCTCCGGATGGGGGCGGGACTCTTTGGCCGAATCGAGGAAATAACACCTCACCCGCCGGTCACACAGCTCCCACGCCTCGTCCGCGCGGTTGTTCGCCTCGAGCGTCGAGGCCAGGTGGCCGAGCAGAGTCCCCACCTCTGGATGGTCCGGACCCACCTGAGATTCGAGCAGTGCCAGCGATTTCCGATACCACTCCTCGGCCTCCGCCGTCTTCCCCTGCCGGGCCAGACTCTGCCCCAACAACCGAAATAACCGCGGAAACATCAACGGCTCGTCCTGCCGCGCGGGTAGCCCGCTGTCTGCGGCTCGCCGCAGCCACGGCTCGGCCTGCGCCGAGTCTCCATTGTTCAGTAAAATGGCCCCCAATGCCATACATCGCCAGACCACTTCGTAATGCTTTTTTCCAAACCGCGCTTCGGCCAGTTCGAGCGACTGCCGGATCACCTTCTCGGCCTCGGCCCGGTTCCCCTTTTGCTGCAAGGTGTGCCCCAGGTTGGTCAGGCACCGCAGGTAGCCGGGATCCTCGGTTCCCACCGTCTTCTCGAGAATTCTCAGCGTCTTCCGCAGCAACACCTCGGCCTCATCCCGTTGGCCCAGTTCCAGCATCAGCACCCCGAGGTTGCCCCGATGCACCTGTACATTGTAGTGCTCGGGGCCCCACCGCCGCTCTTCGATGACCAACACCCGCCGCAACAGCGGCTCGGCTTCCCGGTTGCGGTTGAGATCCTGCAGGCAGAGGATCAACTCGCAGAGCAGCGGAACAAGTTTCGGATCATTCGGTCCCAGCCGACGTTCCGCGATCGCCAAAGCCCGTTGCAACAGCGGCTCGGCCTCCTGCGTCTGGTCTTCCTCACGCACCATCTGCCCCAGGTTGTACAGCAGTTGCTCCAAAATCGCGGACTGGTGCGTCCCCACCTTTTGCTGAAGTTCGATTCCGCGCCGCAGAATTTCCATGGCCCTGTCAACGTGGAACCGTCCGTCCAAGTGCTCGGCCAGGTCATTCAGCAGCTGGCTGGTGGGCATTGCAATCCCCAGGTCGGCCCCGGCCATCGCCACCACCTCGACATGGGGGGCCAAGGACAGCCAATCTGCGTCGGGCGGATCCGTGGGGGCTTTCCATTCGGACGGCCCCAACAGGTCCCGCACGAAGTTCAGCAGGTACGTGATGACGGGTACCGCTCGGTCCGCCGACATCTGAGACCGCGTCACATCCCGTGTCAGACGCGACACCAACAACCAGTCGCTATTCACAGCGGCATCACTATTCGCTGACACATCGATCAGTCGATAATCGTTCAAGTGCCGCAGCGTCTGGAACAAGCGATTGTCGAGCAACTCCTGGGTCACGAACGGCCCACGGGCCACCGGGAGGATCCCGGCCCGTTGACTCGTCTTCAACAGTCTCAAAAAATGAATGAACGCGGTCGTTCCCTCAAACCACTCCCGGCACAGCGGCACCGGGGCGTACCACGCCAACGAATCCAGCACCAACTGTTCGGCCGGGCTCAACTGCTGGTATGTGGTTCGCCAGGTCGTCACCACCCACTCTGGATCCTGGAGCACGCCCTGCTCAGCCTGCTGCGCAACCCACCGCGCGTTCTCGTGCCACCGCGCAAGGTACTCGGCGAACGAGAGGCGATTCTGGCGAATCACCGCGGCCGCCCACTCCAGGGCCAGCGGCAACTCCCGGGTCAATTTTGCCAGCTCGCGGGCGGCCGTCTCCTCGTCGGCCGTCCGCCACCGCAACTGGTCCGTCGACCGCAGCAGGTACTCGACCCCCTCGCCCTGCTTCCACGATTCGACCGGCAAAATCGAGACCCACGGCGGATAGTTGCCGACACGGCCCGTCAGCAACAGCATTCCGCCGGTCAGGTGCTGCAGCATCTCCAGTACGTCGTCCCGTGCCTCCGGGATGTCGACCCCATCCACAATCAACAGCCATCCTTGGTTGATCTCGAACCATTCGATGACGGCCGTGATCCGATCTTCGTCGGTCGGGTTGTCGAGTTCGGCGGACAGATTGAGATCCGGGTGGTACGCCAGATTCGCGAGGCCCGCCTCCAGGGAAACCAGACTGTGGCCGGAGATCCAGGCGACGGCGCTGAAGTCGGCCAGGTGACGCTGGGCATATTCCACCGCCAGCCGGGTCTTCCCCTCCCCGGCCCCCAGGGTGGGACTCGTGAGCAATGAGACCAGCGCCACCGCCCGGCGTCCCTCGGCATCCGGTGGTCCCTGTCGATTGGTGTCGAGTTCCGCCAGCGCCTCGGTACGTCCCACAAAGCACTCTCCGAGCGAGTGATAGGGGAGCAGCACCAGCTTTTCGTCGCCGACACCCGGTTCCCACGGAAACCGCAGCACCGCCAGTTTCCGTTCGAAGTCACTCGGGTCATCAAACTCCCACAACCTCTCGTCATTCTGCTCGTCGTCGCGAAACTCCTGCTGCAGCGCGCGCAGCTCGGCCGGCTCCGCAGCCACAGGTGATGCCGTCTGCTTCCCCACGGCCTGTTCCTCAGAGGCCTGTTCTCCGCTGCCGTGAGCTTGGCTCGGCGGGGCGTTGTTCGCGTTCTCGAAATGGCTCATAAACCGGTAGACCGGTTTGTTCAATTCCTGTGCCAGCGCGTATTCCCATTGGGCAAATGAACGCCGGGGAAGGCCGCGGCCCCGCTGCATCGGCTCGTCGCCAAATTGGAACCCGACCAGGCAGATCACCGCATCGCACCCGGCGAGCGTCTTCCGCAGCGTCTTGAGAGCCTGTTGATCGCGGGGGTTGTGCCGTTCGCAGAAGACCGGCTCATACCCGCGCCGCCGCAGAATCGCCTCGGCCCGCTGCCGATAGGGCAGCAATTCGTGCGTCACTCCCCCAAGATAAATCTTCTGTCCCGCCATCTTTCCCCGTCCCAGATCAGGAGGATCTACGGCTGATCCGGCCGGATTGCAGCCGGTCGCCAGCATACCAATCCCCCGACTCCGAGCGCAGCGAGCAGGCCGTGTGGCGGCTTCGCCCCCTTACAATGCCCGGCCGCCGGGAAGTTGTTGGAGATTGCGACCGCTGCCTCGTCGCGTTCTGAAAGGCCGTGCCGAACTGCATTGGTCTGCCAGCGGCACCCCGAATTACTCATCTGGCAGGTGCTCGTCGCAGTAATCCAGCAACGCCTCGGCCTGGTCTTCGTCGATGAGGCCGAGGGCGAGGTGGGTGGCGAGGTAGCCAAGGGCGAAGGCGAGGTGCGGATCGTCGGCGAGCGGAGAGTCGGGATCGTCCGGGTCGGAGTTCTCAAGCACGTTGGCGAGGGCGACCTCGGTCACCCGTTCGGCCTCGGGCCCGGCTTCGGGGCGCCCCCGCGCCCGCAGGGCCAACAGGGGAGCCAGTTGATACAGCGTCTCTTCGGTGAGAGGGTGCCGACTCCCCTCGGTCTCGGGAATGCTGTCGCGAGCCTCACCGAGTGACTTGGTGATCTCGGCCAGCCACTCGGCCGGTTTTCGGGGGAGCTTGGGTTTCATGGGGGAGCGTGGAGTGAAGGAGACGTGTCAGGCCGGCAACGGGCACCTTCACCAGCCAACGGACGACTGAGGCCGATTCCCCACCACTCCGGGCTCCCCCCGTGAGGGCTGCGACGCGCTGCGATGGGACTTCGTGTGGCGGGGAAAACACGCCGACCTGGAGGTCTACGCCACGGAGTTCGTGGGGTCGACCTCCAGGTCGGTATTCGATTGGAACAGGGCGATTAGTGGCCTTCTTCGTGCTCGCCCATCTGCGATTGCAGATAGTTCTGCAGACCGACGTCCTTGATCAGCGAGAGCTGCGTCTCGAGCCAGTCGACGTGTTCTTCCGATTCCACCAGGATCGAAGCCAGCAGCTCGCGGCTGCCGTTGTCGACCAACTGCGTGCAGAGCTGGATCGCCTCGTTGTACGCCTTGACTCCCTTCGACTCGAGGACCAGATCATTTTCGAACTGCTCCTTCACGTCGGCCCCCACGCGAATCACATCGTAGCGGGCAATCTCGGGAACCCCCTCGAGGAACAGGATGCGGTCGATCAACTTCTCGGCATGCTTCATCTCACCGATCGACTCGGCGTAGTGCTTGGCCGCGAGCTTCGAAAAGCCCCAGTTCTTGCACATCTTCGCCTGACAGAAGTATTGATTGATGGCGGTCAGTTCGATGGTCAGCCCGGCGTTGAGGGCGTCGATGACTTTTTGATGGCCTTTCATGCCAGATCCTTGCAGTTCGGTAGAGAAGTGAGGGGCCGGCCCGTCACGGAGAGGCCCCCCCAGCGAAGAACGCCGCCCTCGGGCGGCACACAGGGCCGGGATGGGGGCAGTGAACACACCCTTCCCAGCTCCCGATCTCATTTGATTCTAGAAGCCTTTCACGACGCTTAGAAGGGAGTCGCCGCAGGGGCCAGCCGAGAGGGGAGGGGGGAAACGCCCCCGATGTGCGATCCCTCAATCTCTGAGAGTTAGGTTGCCATGACAATCCAACGGCCGCTGAACGGGCGGCGTGCGGCGTGAGGCGGTCGCTGCGACGGGAGGAGTCGTCAAGCGGCCATGGATGACATGCTTGCCGACCACCCGATCGACCGGGCTCAAGTTCCCCTCACGCGGCGGCCGGTGTCGGCGAATCGGCGAGCCGCGGGCGGCGGAAGGTCAGCAGGATCGGCAGAATGATCAATGTGAACAGGGCGCTGGTGATGACCCCGCCAATCACCACGGTGGCCAACGGACGCTGCACCTCGGCTCCCGAACCCTCACTGACGGCCAT
Organism: Planctomycetaceae bacterium; assembly: GCA_046318755.1. Taxonomy (GTDB): domain Bacteria; phylum Planctomycetota; class Planctomycetia; order Planctomycetales; family Planctomycetaceae; genus UBA10511. The sequence goes on along the minus strand of JBKCTR010000601.1, from coordinate 6,375 downwards.
CGGGATGAATCCCACACTGGCGACCAATGCCGTCATCACAATCGTTCTCAGGCAGCGGATCGACACATCGCGGACCAGCGTGATCGAATCGCGTCCTTCCTGAGGGGTATCGCGCCACGCCGAGACCAACACCATGCCCGACAGCACCGACACCCCCGACAGCGTGATGAAGCCCACCGCTGCCGAGATCGACAGTGGCATCTCCCGCAGGGTGAGGGAAAGAATTCCACCGATGCAGGCGAACGGCACGCTGGTGAAGACCAGGAAGGTATCGAGCGGGCTGCGGTAGGTGAGGTACAGCAGCCCCAGGATCAGCCCCAGTGCGACGGGAACCACAATCGCCAGCCGCTGTTGGGCCCGCTGCATGTTCTCGAATTGGCCACCCCACTCGGTGCGGAACTGGTCGCGGGGCAGTTCGACCGTCTCCGCAATGCGCTGCTGGCATTCCTTCACGAAGCTCCCCACGTCGCGTCCACGCACATTGCACTGCACCGTGATGCGGCGCTTGCTCCATTCGCGGGTGATCATCTTGGGGCCATTGAACCGGCGGATGTCAGCCAGTCGTGACAGGGGAACCTGTTCGCCTCCGGGGGCGGTGAGGGGAATCGCACCGATCGCCTGGGGATCGGTGCGATATTCATCGGGCAGACGGGCCACCATCGGGAACCGCAACTGACCTTCCACCACATCTCCCACCGCCTTGGCTCCGATCGCCTCGACCAGGTCGAGCACGCTGCGCGTCGAAAACCCGTAACGGGCCAGCTCTTCTGGCTTGAGGGTGATCCGCACAATCGGCTGCCCGGTGACCTGTTCGATCGACAGATCGGTGCACCCCGGCACCGAGGCGAGGGCTTGCTGCAGTTCGTTCGCCTTGGGGATCAACGTGTCGAAGTCGTCTCCGAACAGCTTGAGCGCCACGTCTGCCCGCACGCCCGAGACCATCTCATTGATCCGCAGCTCGATGGGCTGCGTGAACCAAGTGATCTGCCCGCGGAACTGATCGATGTCTTTGACCATCAGGTCGACCAGTTCCGACTGCAGCCGGGCCTTCTTCCATTCCTTGCGGGGCTTCAAAGCCACAAACAGATCGGTCACTTCCAGATTGCCGGCGTCGGTCGCCACTTCGGGCGCCCCCACCCGGCTCCAGAGGTGCGAAATCTCGTCGGGGTAGTTTTTCAGCAGCAGTTGCTCCATGCGGGTGTTCATCGCGGCCGACTGCTCGAGACTGGTGCCGGGAGCCCGCAACACGCCGATCACGATGTCTCCCTCCGACAGACGGGGGACGAACTCGGAACCCATGCCCAGCAAGATTTTTCCGGCAAACGCCAGCACCGCCATGGACGCGGCGATCAGTGGCAGGCGGAACCGGCAGGCGAGGTTCAGCACGGGGCGGTAAATCGCCTGGAACAGCCGCACCACAAACACTTCCTTCTCTTCGACCTGCTTCGGAAGCACCAGGCTGGCCAGCACGGGGGTCATGGTCAGCGAGAGAATCAGCGAGCCAGTGAGAATGAAGATGACCGTGAGGGCCATGGGGCGGAACATCTTCCCTTCGACCCCCTCGAGCGAGAGGATCGGCAGATAGACAATCATGATGATCAACTGTCCGAAAACGACTGGCATCTTCACCGAGCCGGCGGCCTCGCCCACCAGCCGCAGCCGTTCGCGTCCCGAGACCGCGCCGTGGTGGGCCAGCTTCATGATGATCGCCTCAATCACCAGGACCGAGCTGTCGACCACGATGCCGAAGTCGATCGCCCCCAGGCTGAGCAGCGACCCGGCAATCCCGGCGTACCACATGCCGCAGAATCCGAACAGCAGCGACACGGGAATGGCGGCCGCCGCGATCAGTCCCGCCCGCAGGTTCCCCAGCAGGATGAACAGCAGGATCACCACCAGAAACGCCCCTTCGGCCAGGTTGTTCTTCACCGTCTGGATCACGCGGTTCACCAGCCGGGTGCGGTCGTAGAGAATCTGCAGCCCGAAATCGCCAGGCAGGTTCTTCTCGACCTCCTCGTATTTGGTCCGCATGCGGTTGGTGACGGCATAGCTGTTCTCCCCCATCAGCATGAAGCCCAACCCCAGCACCGCCTCGCCCCGTCCATTGGCCGTGACAATTCCCCGGCGTTGCTCATGAGAGATGACCACATCGGCCACATCGCGGACGCGGATGGGAATGCCTTCACGGGCGATGATGACCACCCCCTCAATTTCGGAGACAGTGGCGGTGCGCCCCACCCCGTGGACCAGCACCGCGTCGCCCCCCTCACGGATGGTACCGCCACCCACGTTGAGATTGCTGTTGGCGAGGGCTTCCAGCACCTGTTCGAAGGTGAGGTCGTGCCGGCGCAGCCGTTGGGGATCGATGCGCACCTGGTACTGCTTCTTCAGCCCTCCCCAAGAGTTGATCTCGGCCGTGCCAGGGACAGTGCGCAACTCGGGCTTGATCTGCCAGTCGTGGTAGGTCTTGGAGGCGGTCAGGTCGCCAGATTTCGAAACCAGGGCGTAGTGGAAGACTTCACCCAGGCCGGTCGAGACCGGCCCCATTTCGGGCCGGCTCGAGCCAGGAGGGACTTCCACGCCTCCCAAGCGTTCGTTGATGAGTTGCCGGGCGAAATAGATGTTGGTCCCGTCGCGGAACGTGACAATCACCTGCGACAACCCGAACTGCGACACCGACCGGAGCGACTCGAGACCCGGCAGACCCCCCAGGGACATTTCGACCGGGAAGGTAACTTGCCGTTCGATCTCTTCGGGGACCAACGCCGGGGCGACCGTGTTGATCTGCACCTGGACGGGGGTGGTGTCGGGGAAGGCGTCGATGGGGAGATTCGACACAGCCAGGTAGCCGGAGATGCAAATCGCGGCCACTCCTCCCAAGACCATCAAGCGATGGTTGAGAGACCAATGGATGATGTTTTCGAGCATGCTCTCGAGGACGAAGAGGGAACTCTCGGCGGAGGATTCGCGAGGCGTGAATCCAATCCGGTCGACTCCTTCCCGGAGATCTGGGGGCAATCACCACCAGGCCCCGACAGCAAGGTCGGAACGAGCGTGGGACTGCCCTTGATCCCAAACGATCCGCCTCCGAGGCGGCGGAACAATCAGCGAGACGAGTCGCCCTTCAGGACCAATTCGGACTTCAGAATATGACCACCCTGCACAACCACTTCCTGTCCCGGCTGCAGTCTGTCGGAGTGAATCTGGATCAGATGATCCTGCTTGACGCCGACCGAAACAGGGACCGGGCGATATTCGAGTTCACCTGTGCGAACATAGACCTGACTGGTCGATTCGGTGCGGACAACCGCCGATGCGGGGACGGCCATGGCCCCCTGGGTACTTCCGACCACAATCGCACCCCGTCCGAAAATGTGTGCCCGCAGGGAGGATTTGCCGCTTCCCGAGGCAGACTCGCTGGCAAATTGCTCATTTTCGATGATGGCTCGCGCCTCCAACGTGCGGGTCTGGGGATTGACCTGAGTGCTGATCCAACTGAGTTCCCCCTCGAGCTTCTGCGAGGATCCGTCGGGATGGAAATGGAACGCCTGACCTGCCTGAATCCGCCCGGCGAATTCCTTGGGAATGTGCAGTCGGACCGACATGCGGGACAAGTCGGCAATTTCGAAGATGGGAGTCTCGGCGTCCACGTTTTGACCCCGGTTCGCATCCTGCACAGTCACCACGCCGGGCTGCGGAGCCCAGATGGGACGAAGATTCGAGGTTTGGCTGCCGTGCTCCACTTCCTGGGCCACCTCGGCGGGCAGCCCCAGGATCCGCATGAACCTGACACGTTCCACATCCGACAGACGGGAAAGCTCCGTGGGCTCGATTTGAAAGCCCAGGTTCGTCAGCATCTGCTGGGTATTGAGCAATTGGATCCGCGACTCGCGAAGAGCGATGCGGGCTTCGCGCCGTTGCCGTTCAGGAATGGCTCCGGGAATTTTCTCGTACGAGTCCACAATCTCCTGCTTGGATTCGACAGTCACCAGGGCCGAGAGGAAGTCGGCCTTGGCTTGCCCCACCCCGGCGGAGTCGATCAGCGCCATGACATCCCCGGTAGAGACCGAATCGCCCACCCGTCGCAGCACGCGCCATACGGTTCCGGGCAGGCGGGGGGCCAGACTGGTGACCAGTCGGGGGTCGTAGGTGATTTCACCCGTCACCGGGATGCGATCCTGCAATTGCGCCTGCTCCACCCGCCCGGTCTCGATCCCCGACAGCAGAGCCGACTGCGGCGAATCGAGGCGAGTCAGGCTGGGGTCGACCGGTTGCACTTCCGGCAGGGGATCGATCGCTCGTTCGATCGAGACGGCCTCGGCTGGACTGGCCAGGCCGAAATTCCACTGCGTGTGATGCCCCCACCACCCGGCTCCGCATAGAAGCGACAGAGTGGCCATGTACTGCGTCCCCTGCCACAACCATTCACGCCAAGACAGCGGAGTAACCACAGGATGGGAACCTGTCGGGACTTGAGAAGATGACTGGCTCATGCGAGAGGCAACTGAAGTTGGAAAAGTGGAGAGAAGCGACACTTCGAAGTGAGCTGTAAACACCGTTCCAATCGCAAAACGCTGAGATCACTCAGGGTTTTCAACGGAGAGGCCCACACTGCCCACTTCGATTCGTCAGCGATTCCGGGAGATCCCAACGACTGGGTCTTCCCCCTCGTGGATTTTCAAACGCACTTGGCTGAGATGCAGATCAAATGATTCTATTCAATCGATACATAGATTGAATCAATTCGACGAGGGGAGTCGACGACGACTGAAGTCATTGCCGAGCCCGGGCGCAGATCGGTCCATGACCGTCGCGATTGGGGCACGCTGGAAGCCGCCTCTCCACCCTGCCAAGCAAGGTGCAGGCAGAAGCTGGCGACGGCTTGAAGAGGCGGCCCGCCCCATCGCCGGAGAGCGATTCATTCGAGGTGCCAGCCGCTCGTGCCGGGCCTCGGTCACGACGGTCAGGCCAACCAGGAGAGATGGAGAACCATCCACCTGGCGGCAACGGGACCCGCCCCGGTGGTGGGCTCAAAAGGTCTGTCCGCGATTCGCGTCTCGACCGCCACTGGCCCAGCGGTGGTTTCAGGGCTTGGCGGGCTTCGGCTCGTCCTTGGCAGCCTTCCCGCGGTTGCCGAAATACGTCTTGATCCCTTCAACATATCCAGGAGGGACCTGCTCTTGCTCAATCGCCTCCTGCAATCCCTGCTCTCCCTGCTTGAGGATCTCCTGGAAGCGGGCTTTGTCATCCCCCTTTTCGCCCAGGCCTTTCCCCTTCATGGTCATCAAGGTTTTGCCTTTGGTGATCGGGGAACGAGAGAGTTCGGTGCGGAAGCCGGTCTCGATCGAATCATCTTCCGGAGCCCGACCCCCCCGACCCCGGCCACGTCCCCCCAGGCCCGAGCCATCCCCCTCGCTGTCGCCATCCCCTTCGCTCTCACTGCCCTCGTCACCGTCGCCTTCACCCTCCCCCTGTCCTTTCCCCTTGCCCATCCCCTTCCCCTTACCTTTGCCTTTGCCCTCTCCCTCCTTTTCGCCCTCGCCCTCGCCCTCACCATCCCCCTCACCCTCGCCTTCACCTTCGCCTTCACCCGATTGACCCTGACCTTCGGCCATGGCGACTTGGGTTTGCTGGTTCAGGCCCAGGTCCTCGCTCAGTTGCTGGTAGTACTCTTCGTAGTCGCCGAGGTCGCTGAAGCCTTCGGTCTCTTCGCCGTCGAGCTTCTCACGCTGGTTGAGTTCCTTGGCCATTTGGACCATCTTGAGCGCTTCTTCGAGCTTCTCGAGGTCGGTCACCTGCTGAGCGACTTCCTGCAGTTCCTGCTTGGCCAGTTCCATCGATTCGCGCAGCGCTTCCGACGCCTCCTGTGGATCGAGACCCTCCATCTTCGACATCTCAAGCTGCTTCATGGCCCGCTGCAGGGCCGCATTGAGGGGTTTCGAGTCCACCCGGTCCTTGGCGAACTGGTCGAGTTCCTTCAGTCGCTTGCGAATCGACTGTTCGATCTGGCTCTTCTCGACCGGATCCTGCGTCTGCATCAACCGCTGCAGATCGTCGACGGCGGCGTCGAGTTCCTTCTGCAGGCTGGCGGCCGAGCCCTCCTGCAGGTCCTGAGTCCATTTCTGCATCTTCTCACGGTTGACCGCCGAGCCCAACGTCTGTTCCTGGGCCGAGCGGCGGAACAATTCCTTCAACTTGTCGTTGGCCAGTTGCCGCCACTTCTCGCCCAACTGCTTCTGCTGGGCCGCCAGGGCCCGGGCATTCTCGGTCTTCTCCAGGGGCTTCATCTTGTTCAGCGAAGCCTTCAGTCCCTCGATCGCCTGCTGGACCTCCTCCGAGGCCTCTCCCTCTTCCGGCTCTTCCGCGGTCTTAAGC
>JBKCTR010000600.1:0-2273 GCA_046318755.1 Planctomycetaceae bacterium | reverse complement strand
CGGTGGCCTCGGCGATGACACCTATCTGTTCGCCGCCAACAGCGCCCTGGGGACCGACACGCTGAATGAATCGGCGGGGGGAACCGACACGCTCGACTTCTCCGGAACGACCTCCACGAATGTGACGCTCAACCTGGGGACGACGGCGAGCCAGGTGGTCAACGCCAACCTGTCGCTGGTCCTCGGCTTGGCGACGGCATTCGAGAACGCCGTCGGCGGCGGGGGGAATGACTTGCTGACCGGGACGACCGCCGCGAATGTCCTCATGGGCGGGGCCGGGAACGACACACTGGTGGGCCTCGCCGGGAATGACACGCTGCCGGGAGGTCAGGGAGACGACAGCTATGTCTTCGCGGCGAACGCCGCGCTGGGGACCGACAGCATGGTCGAACTGGCGGGCGAAGGGTTCGACTTGCTCGACCTGTCGACGTCCACAGTCGCGGTCACCGTCAATCTGGGCCTGACGACCACGCAGGTGGTCAACGCAAACCTCTCCCTCGCCCTGAACGCCGCCGACACCTTCGAAATGCTCATCGGCTCGTCGTTGAACGACACGCTGACCGGCAATGCGCTGGACAACGTGATCTTCGGCGGAGCGGGGAATGACACGCTCGCCGGTCTGGCGGGCCGGGACATCCTCTTTGGCGGCAACGGCAACGACAGCCTCGACGGCGGTGATGACGAAGACATCGTCAGTGGCGGGTTGACGACGTACTTCAGCGAGAGCACAAAAGTTCTCGACCGGACGGCCATCAAGTCCATCTGGTCCGAATGGACCCGGACCGACCTCGCCTACGCCAGCCGCATCACCAACCTCAAGAGCGGCGGCGGGCTCAACGGCACCTCCAAGCTGAGTGCACTCACCGTTTTGACCGACACCTCGGCCATGGTCGACACCCTCATCGGAGGTCTGAGCCTCGACTGGTTCTGGAAGTTCACCGGCGATGTGGTCAGCGACCTCCACACCGGAGGCACCGAAACGGTGAATTGAAGAAACCCCGTGGCGACGAGCTTTCCGCTTGTCGAACTCCCAAGTGAGATACCGCGCCGCCAACAGCCCGACGCAGCCCAGCGTCCGTCCGTAGAATAGGTTTTTAACCTGTTCACCTCCCCAGTGTGATACCGCGCCGCCAACGGTACGACGCGGCCCAGCCTCCGCGCGCGCCTCCGGCGGCTTCGATCGGGAGACGTCAAAGGGGACAGGTACATATTCCTGGAAACCTGGGGGATACAACGGGTGTCTGGGTCTTGTGCGCCGAGGAAAGGATCTCCAACTCAAATTACCCGGCGCAACGCGAAGCGTGCCCGGGGGTGATCCCTGCGATCGACCCTCGGCTCACCTCTGCGACCCTGCTGGCGTCGGTTGTGGCGCGGCGTGGCGGGGTTGGGCAATGGGCACTGCGTGGGGATGGAAATCCACACGACTCCGTCGCGTGGAACTTGTTCCACGCGGGACAGTTCGGCTTGGACCGTGAATTCCGCCCGGGCGTCGGCCAAGTCGGAAGGAGTTGGCCACCCGCGGCGCGGAATCATTCGAGCACACGATGACCGGAGCAATTCCACACTCCTGGCCGACATCGCATTTCGTCCGTGTCCCACGGTGGCACCGTTGGGGGCTCGGTAGCCGGTGTTGTATCTGTCCAACAACAGGATCGCGCAGACAACTCCTTCAGAGTTGAGTCGTGCGTGGGGGACGGTGACCTGGGGTAGCCGGCGCTGCGCTGTGGCAACCCCAGGCTCTGGTAGAAGTCCCCTGCAGGGATTGTGCGGCCGGGGGTCGGCGTGCGAAGCGGCGCGGGGTTGGGCCGGCCTCGTGGCGACGAACCTCCAGGTTTGTCGGTCGAACACCCGCAACGGACGAAGCCACAGCCTCGCGGAGCAATCGGCTGGTTCTTTTCTCACGACAGGCCAGAGGCCTACCCCACGGACCCGTGGCGACAGACCTCCAGGTCTGTCAGTGCCGTTCGTCGACAACCGTTTCACGCACCGGCTGAGCAGCCGGTGCCAGATTCCGCCCCCCTCTCCAGTCGCCGATTCAGCTGCCGCCGCATACGATACGAGAGTCTGGTCTTCCCTTGTTTCGCCCAGTGTGCCCCATGCCCCCGGCCGATCTTTTCACCGCGGAACGGTTTGTCGACGAACGTCTCGATCTGCCCGACGGCGGGCGGTGGGCCGAGCTCTCGGCGGGACGGGTGATTACCCTCTCGCCCCCGACGGCCGAGCATGGCACCGCGGTGCTGAATCTGGGGAAGGCGCTGGCGAAGTACACCCAG
>JBKCTR010000599.1:0-2602 GCA_046318755.1 Planctomycetaceae bacterium | reverse complement strand
CAGGCCGCCGCCGTAGGGGACACCGACGAATGAGACAGCGCCGCACGCGAATCACGGAACGCGTTCACCACCGACGCGCAGCCGGCGCAGCGCTGAACCAGTGAAACTGCGTCTGTGGGCACCGCTCATCGTCCCGGTCAGAACGATCGAGCGATGTTCGTCGCAATCACGCAGGCCAGAACAATCCCGGAGGCCAGAGCACTCGCAGAGACCGGGGTGGGAAAACCGGGGAATGGGCGTGGGGAGGAGGTCAGCCAAGCCGACGCACGTGTCGGCGACGAAAGCCGAACCGGCCGAAACGAATCAGACTCATGGTGTTGAGACTCTGGAAGGATGGTTCAACGGGGGGGGGTTCACACTCCCTCACACCCTGAAGAACAACATTTCCGGGACTCGCGCCACCCAAAAAATCACGGACCGGCAGGGATTTCCCAAAAAATCGATTCCCTCGGTCCGTTTACTGGACGGACGTCCCTGAGGTGGCCAGTTGCCGGGCTTCCCGGAACAACTCGCGCCAGGCGGCCTGTTCCGCCTCGGGCAGACGCGCCCGGCGGTCTTCCCGCGAAACCGACGCCAGATACGGGTCAAATCGCCAGCGCCGCAGGGCGTGACGCCGCGTTCGTGACAGCGTGGGGTCAACCTGCCGCCAAGACGCAAGTTCCTGCTGGAGCCAGTTCAACGCCCGGCCGCGCAGTTGGGCGGCTTCCTCCGCGCGGTCCACCGGGAGCCGGGCCGCCTCGGCCACCGCCACACACGCCGCCACATAACCCAGCTCGGCTTGCCGGTCCGCCGCCTGGCCCGGCTGCGACTCAAGTGCCGCCACACACAGCCGCAGCGCCGCTGCTGGTTCATCGCGCGTCGCCAACCGCTTGGCGACGGAGATCCGTTCCGCCAACGACTGCGGTTGGGCCCCCGTGACAACTTCCTGCACCCGGCGGTCGAGAGCCTGCATCGCGGGATCGCGTTCGTCCCAGGTCAGCGAGAGTCTCCGGGTTTCGTCAGCCGCCCCTTGATCCCCCTGATTGTCCTGGATTTCCGACAGGGTCCCCAGGACCGACCGCAGCAGGATCCGGTCGACTGGCTCGACCGAGGCTCCTTCCACCAGCGAGAGCGCGGTGGGCGCGATGGCTTCCAGCCGTTCTCGGCCCTTGGCCAGCTCGTCAGCCTCCGCATCCAGAGCCGCGAGGTGCTGGCTCAACTCAACGAGGTGCCGGGTCCAGCGCAGATCCTGCCCCGCCTGACTGATCATCTGCCGCGCCAACGAATCTCCAGCGGTGTACGATTGCTGGGCTTCCTCCTCTTGCCCGGTGGCGAACTGGTGGTGTCCCTGCATGTGCAGCGCATCCACCAGTTGGCCCTTGTATTCAGTGCTCTCGGGGCTTTTCTCGAGGGCGGTGTGCAGCAGCCCAATCAGTTCATCGAGCACCGCCAGGCACTCGGCTGACTTCTGACGCCGCTCCAGCAAAGTCGAGATATTCATCAGGACGGGCCGCAGCGCTTTGGCATATTCATTGTTCGCCGGAAAGTCTTGACCCAGACGGCGCCACCCAGTGGCGGCTTCCTGGTACGCTTTCAACGCCTGGTCCAGTTGCCCCGATCTGGCCAATTGGATGCCGCGATTGAACTGGTTGGCCGCCTCACGGTGCCGGGACTCGGGAGAATTCGACTGCTTGTCTCCGGTTCCTGCAAAGAGACTCTCGGCTTCCTGTCGGGCCGCCGCCGCCGCGGCCGAATCTCCCAGTCCCTCCAACAGACCAGCGAAATTGGTCTGGCTTCGCGCGAGGTTCCTGCGCGCTTCGGCATCCTGTGGATGTCGTGCGATATTGGCGCGATGCAATTCGGCCGCCTGTTCGAAGCGTTGCCGCGCTTCGTCCCAGCGTTTCTGCGACGCCAGCACGCTGGCTGCGCCCGAGAGAGCGCTGGCTCGAAAGCCATTCAATCGACGATCGTCGGGTGCTTCGGCGAGAAGTGTTTCCGAAGCGGCCAGAGCCCGTTCGTACGCCTGCAGCTCGCGCGACTTGTCTTCGGTACGAGCCAGAGTGGTCCCAATCGACAGATGGGCCACGACCCGCGCTGTTCCCCAGCGAAGGCGCAGTCCTGGCTCGACCAGCTCGGGATGCTGAAGAGCTCGATCGCACAAGTCGAGCACACTCTCATGCAGCTTGATCGCTTCCGTCAAATCTCCCACATCGGTGTGCAGCACTGCCAACTGACTGCTGGCATCCCTCAGTTTCCACAAATTGTCGAGTGACGGCTCGGGCAAGGCCAGCAGTTGGTCCCGCAGTTGGCGATAGAACTCGAGCGGCTTTCGAAGCAGGTTCAGTCGCAGTGGGCCCAGTTTGGGAGAACTTGCCAGTTCTGGATTGCTCAAGACGGCCATCCGGAATTCATCCACCGCCTTTACGGCGAGCGCCTCGCGCTCCACCGCCCGGGCCCGCTCGGTCTCGGCCCGGACCGAGGCGTCGGTCGCCCGTGCCCGCTCCTGGTCCGCCTGTTCCCGCTCCCGCTCGGCAACCTGGCGTTCCGTTCGCGCCACCTCCAACGCGGCGGCCAGCTTTTGTCCCTCCGCGGCAAGCGCCTGTTTATTCCGGGACTGCAGGAT
>JBKCTR010000598.1:0-4064 GCA_046318755.1 Planctomycetaceae bacterium | reverse complement strand
GGAAAGACCACTCTGCTGCGGATCATCTCCGGGCTGGAGACCGCTGACGAGGGAACCATCCTGTTCCAGGACCAGGATGTGACTGAACGCTCGGTGCGGGATCGAGAAGTGGGGTTCGTTTTCCAGCACTACGCGCTGTTTCGGCACATGACCGTTTTCGAAAACGTGGCATTTGGGCTGCGGGTCCGACGGACTCCCCGGGTCCAGGTTGTCGAGCGGGTGAAAGAACTGCTGCGGCTAGTTCGACTTGAGGGGCTGGAACAGCGTTTCCCGGCCGAGTTGTCGGGGGGCCAGCGACAGCGCGTGGCGCTGGCCCGAGCTCTGGCGGTTCGTCCGAGGATGTTGCTGCTCGACGAGCCGTTTGGCGCCCTCGATGCCAAGGTCCGACAGGAACTGCGCAGTTGGCTCCGCAGGCTCCATGAGGAAATGCATGTCACCACGGTGTTCGTCACCCACGATCAAGAGGAGGCCTTCGAAGTGGCCGACCAAGTGGTGGTGCTTCGCGGGGGGCAGATCGAACAGGTGGGGACCCCCACCGAGGTGTTCGATCATCCTGCCACCCCCTTCGTCATGGACTTTCTGGGGAATGTGAACGTTTTCCAGGGGCGCCTGGAAAATGGCGAAATGCACCTTGGTCCGTTCCGAGTCGACTATCCCCCGTACACGCACTCCGAAGCTCGACAGGCAACCGGTTACGTCCGGCCCCATGAACTCGAGCTGGCTCGGGAACCCGTCTCGACCCGTTCGCTGTCGGTTCGGGTCATCCAGCTCAACCCGGCCGGCTCCGTCGTGAAGGTCCGCGTTCACTCAGAAGATCTGGGGATCGAATTGACGGTCGATGTGGTCCGTGAGCGGGCCGAGCAACTGCGGCTGCGGGTGGGTGACGCGGTGTTTGTCTCCCCCCGCAACGTCCGTGTGTTCCTTCCCGCGGATTTCATTATCTGATTGCCGCCCTTCCCCTCCTGGATTCCTCCCATGGACAACACCCTGTCACAGGTCGATGCCGTCCCCTGCCCCGCGACTCTGCGTGAGCCGCTCACGGCCATCGTCGAAGCGCTCTCCGGGATGCGGTTCGGACAACTGCTGGTCGTGGTCCACGACGGCGCGGTGGTCCAGATCGATCGGACGGAACGCCGCCGTCTGGAACGACCCGCACGACTCGAATCCCGGCCCCCGGATTCCCGCTGAACATCCTACCGGACCACTGTGGAACCGCAGCAAATTCTCACCGGTGTTCGTGTCGATTTCGATACAAAACCCCCGTCTGCGGCGGTGCAAACCCGGGGCCTGGAGAATTTGGTGGCCGTGATTTAACCATCCAGCAGTGCGAGGGGACTCCGCGCAGTATGGTAATGACACAGTGCGATCGCAACCGCGTCGGCCACGTCGTTCGGCTCGAGCACCGCGGCCAGTCCCAATTCAGACTGCACAGCGCGCTGAACCTGGTCCTTGGCCGCGTTCCCACTTCCCGTCAGCATTCGCTTCATCTGTCGCGGGGCGTAATGCACCACCCGGGAAATATGGCGGGAAGCGACGTAGAGAATCACTCCCCGGGCGTGCGCCATCAGCAGCGCGCTCTGCGGAAATTGGCCGGTCGAAAAAACCTGTTCCAGCGCCAGCACCACGGGCCGATACTGCTCGCACACTTCGGCCAGGCCCAGCCCAATCTCCGCCAGCCGTTCCGCCAAGGGTTTGCTTGCCGTGGAACGAATCACCCCCGCCTCGCGCAGGCAGGGCCCTTGTACCCCGCGGCTGAGCACCGCATAGCCGGTTCGATTCAGCCCCGGATCCACCCCCAGGATGATTTCGGGTTGATGCAACGCGGCGGGGTCAGGGGTGGCCGATGAGCCAGCCCCCGGGGGGAGATCACGTGTCACGGCGCCAGATCACTCCGTCGGTCCGGTCTTCCACCACGACCTTCAGTTCCTTCAGTCGGGCGCGAATCTTGTCGCTCATAGGCCAGTTCTTGGTTGCCCGGGCTTCAGCCCGCAACTCCAGCACCAGGTCCATCAACTGCGCCACGAATCCATCGTCGGCTCCCGCTTTGCGGGGCGGTGGCTCCCGAAAGACCCCAGCAACCGCGAGAGCTCGCGCAGCAGGGTCATACCCGCGGTCAGTGCGGCGATGGTTGCAGGTTCCTTGACCCCTCCCGCGTCCAGCTTGCGATCCTGAATCAGTCCATTCAGGATCTTGCGCAGGTCGAACAGCACCGCCACGGCCCCACCGGTATTGAAGTCATCATCCATCGCTTCCAGGAACCGTTCGCGGCAGGCGGCCAAATCGGCCGAAAACGCGGCGGAATCGGCGGGGAGCGGCGTTGTGTCACGATGCGACAGCGGTGCCGGCAACTGGTAGAAGTCCTGGCCGGCGATCCGCTGAAACGCCTCGAACAGTCGATAGAAACCCGCCAGGGATTCTCCCTTTTCCGCGATGTTTTCATCGCTGAAATCGATCGGACTGCGATAGTGGGTCGACAGCAGGAAGAAACGGATGGTCTCGGGGGCATGCTTTTCGAACAGCAACTTGACGGACGCCGCTCCCTTGGAGCCCGCCAGCTTCCCCGCTTCTTGGGCCTCCTTGTCGGGAGCCTGATCGCCATGTCGGTCGTGCCCCCCCCCCACCTTGCCTGACTGTTTTCCCGCCTGCATCAATCCGTTATGCAGCCAGTAGCGGCTGAATTTCTTGCCGGTGCAGCATTCGGACTGTGCCAGCTCGTTCTCATGGTGGGGGAACATCAGGTCAAGCCCGCCACCGTGGATGTCGAGTGTCTCTCCGAGGTATTTCATTGCCATGGCCGAGCACTCGATGTGCCACCCCGGCCGTCCGGGGCCCCAAGGACTGTCCCACGCGGGTTCACCCGGTTTGCTGGCCTTCCAGAGGGCGAAATCGGCAGGATGCCGTTTGCGGTCGTTGGCCTCCACCCGCGTTCCCGCAAGCACCTCGCCGATACTGCGGTGACTGAGGGCCCCATAGTCGGCGTCAGCGGTCACATCGAAGTAAACATCTCCTTCGAGGGGATATGCGCACTTCTTGTCAATCAGCGTCTGGATGATCTGCTGCATTTCACGGATGTGTTCCGTCGCGTACGGGAACAGATCCACTGAGTCGACCCCCATGGTATGCAGGTTGTCGAAATAGTCCTGGGTCATCTCGCGGGCCAGCTTTTCGACGGTGGTCTGCCGTTCGGCCGCCCGCACAATCAATTTGTCATCGACATCGGTGATGTTGATGACGAATTTCACTTCGTACCCACGGTACGTGAGATATCGCTTGATCGTGTCGAAAATGACCGGGCCCACCATGTGTCCAATGTGGGCTGGCTTGTAGACAGTCGGACCGCAGAGGTACATCCCAACCTTTCCGGGCACGACCGTCTCGAAAGGTTCCTTTTGGCGGGACAGGGTGTTGTAAACACGCAGCGGCATGGCAGGGCAGGATCAGAGACAGTGTCGGAATTCGATCGGCACCACCGGGAACCATGATCCCGGGGCAGACCTCAGTGTCGCCGCAGTGGAAACCTCCCCTGTCTTTCGGTACAGCCGAGAAAACTGCGGAATTTCAGGCCTCCCTCGATGGGATCCGGTGAACAGGCCACGCCGTCCGGCCACGACTGGCCAAATCACGGGGGCCGAACGCACCGATGGCGACCCGGAACGAGGGCCAGAGACACCAGAGACGACCGGGTCTGGTTTGTGGATTTTTCGGGAAGGGGCCAACAGGGGTCTTCGAGCGCGTTGTTCCCCCCGTTGTTGACCGTTAAACTCTACTGATCTGTTCGAGCGGCACCTTGGCCCTCGGGTCGGGGAACTGGTCGTCCAGAAAGCAGTCGGTCGAGCCGGTGTGAGGTCTGTTTTTCCTTCTCCAAGACTCAGGACCCAGGTGACATGACGTCGACGCAGCGGAGTGCGGAAAAGTCCAGTGCGGCCATGCAATCGAGCGTTTTAGTGCTCAATAGGCTCTATGTGGCCATTCAGGTCATCTCGGTACGGCGTGCGTTTTGCCTGTTGTGCAAGGATTTTGCTGAAGTCGTCTCCGTCGAGAATGGCAGCTACGCGACCTACAAC
>JBKCTR010000597.1:0-4270 GCA_046318755.1 Planctomycetaceae bacterium | reverse complement strand
GTTCGGCGGCTTTGGGCGCTGAATTGAATTTCGGCGCTGCCTCTACGATACTCAAGTTCCGCATCTTGCAACCTGGTCCTCTTGGGAATGCTGATCGATGGTGGCGTCTCGGTCCATCCTGTGGATTCGCCTCGGACTGGTGCTCGCTGGCACGTTGGCTGTCTGTTACTCCCTGGCCGTGTTGTGGTTTGTTTCCACCACACCCGACCCCGGTGTGCGCGTGTTGCTGTCCGACCCTCCTCTGGCGGGCAATTCCAAGGAGTTGCCCGGGGTCGTACTGCGACGCATGGTCGGTCAGACCATTCTGGTGGAGAAGGCTGGCCCCAAGCCGACGGCTGGTGATCGGCTGCTCGAGCTGGGTGAGTACTCGGTGGATTCCTTTTTGGATTTCACCGGAGTGGTGGCTGAGTTGCGTTCGTTTGAATTGCCCCCAGGGGGCTTGATCCAGGAGTCCAATCGGACAGTCCTGGAGACCCGGCTGGTGACGGAGTTTGAGCGGTTGCCCCCCCTGGTCGAGCAAGCCGGCACCGGCGACCGCTTCATCCGCATGCGGCTGGAACGCGGCGATCGGGAGTTCCAGGTCTGGATGCCCCTTCAGCCGCTGCCATTGGTCGAACTCTCGCTGACTTTGGCGTGGTTCCTGCTGCAGTTTGGGATCCTTGCCGTGGGGGGACTGGCGTTGTGGGCCCGTCCCTACGAGCGGGCCGAGCAGGTCTTCTTCGCCATGTGTCTGGTGACCATGGTCGGGTTTGTCGGTGGCTTTCACTGGTGGACCATTTCGGGCAGTTTGTGGCTGACCATCCCGTTCGCGCTGGCCGCGATGCTGATTCCCGTGGTGTCGCTGCATTTCTTTTGCCTCTATCCCGATCCGAAACCCTGGCTGGTGCAGCGTCCCTGGCAGGGTGTGCTGGCTCTTTATGCACTCCCGGTGGCGGCCACCGCCGGGCTGCTCGGGCTGATTCTCTGGAGCAATCTCGCCCAGCGCTCGGGGGCCCGTCCGCCGGAGGTGCGAACCACACTGCACTGGGTCATGCAAGGGGTGCACTGGTCTCTGGTGCTGGCCGCCATGGAATTCGCCCTGACCCTCGTCGCCCTGGCCGACAGCTTCTTTTCCCAACGCAACACCCACAAGCTGCAACAGGTGCGGTGGATCCTTGGGGCGGCTCTCGCCTCCACCATTCCCGTGGGCTACACGCTCTATCTGGCCCGCTTCGACAAAGAGTCGTTCGCCCTCGGCTCGGCCACCATCCCCATGTTTGTCGCCAGCCTGCTGTTCATGGTGGCCTATGCCGTGGGGATCCTGCGGCACAAGCTGACGCTGCTCGACGAAGTGGTCGATCGGGGCATCACCTACTATTCCGTCAGTGCGGCTCTCTCGACCGTCAGTTCCCTGGGGAAACTGGGAAGTTGCCTGCTGGGGCTCTGGCAGTACCAGCATTTTCCCAGCCAGGCCCCCATGCTTTTGGCGCTCGTGATCGCGGCCCTGGGGATCCTGACGTTCGCCAAAGACCGTTTGCAGCAGGTCATCGACCGCAGTTTCAACCGCAGCCGGTTTCCGCTTGACCAGGCGATGGTGCCGTTGGTCAACGGGGCCGCCGCATTCGGGAACCCCGAGACCATCGCGCAGCGCCTGCTGGGGTCGTGTCGGGATCTGCTGGGGGTCGACCGGGCGGCCCTCTATCTGCGCGAGGGGGAGGATGGTGCCTTCCCACTGATTGCCACGATGAATCTCGAGCGGGCCCCGCTGCGGTTTGCCAGTGACCAGGAACTGTTGGAAATCCTGGAAACCGAGACCGAGACGGGAGGGGGACGGGGAGAATCGGGGGCCCCGGCCGAAAGTTCCCGCAGTCTGCGGGTGCTGCGGGAACTCGATGTCGAACTGGTGCATGCCTTGGAATCGGAAGACCGGCTGGATGGGGCTCTGCTGCTGGGGCCGAAGCGCAACGGAACCCGGTTCACCGCCGATGATCTGCTGCTGTTGGGATCGCTGGGCCAGGTGGTGCGGGTGGCGCTGCAAGGCGCGCGGGTGCAGCAGGTGGTGGCCCGGATGAGTGAGGAACTGCAGCACAAAACCGCGCGCCTCAATGAGCAGCAGCGTCTGATTGCCATGTTGCAGTCCGAGATCACCTCTCGGCGAACGGCGGCCTCCCCCGTGGTTCTGGCATCCGAGCCCGCTCCGTTTCGCCGCGAGATGATCAAGGGAAGCAGCCCGGCCATACGCGATGTGCTCGACACGGTCCGCAAGGTCTCGCAGAGCCAGTCGTCGGTTCTGGTGCGTGGAGAGAGCGGTACGGGAAAAGAACTGCTGGCTCTCGCCCTGCACGACAACAGCCCCCGACGCAATGGTCCCCTGGTCAGCGTGCATTGCGGGGCCTTGGCACCGGGGCTGCTGGAAAGCGAGTTGTTCGGTCACGTCAAAGGGGCCTTCACCGGTGCCCACCGTGACAAGGTCGGCCGGTTCGAGATGGCCAACGGCGGCACCCTGTTCCTCGACGAAATTGGCGACATTTCCGCCGACACGCAGATCAAGCTGCTGCGGGTGCTGCAGCAGCGCGAATTTGAACCGGTGGGGGGGAGCCAGACCAGTCCGGTCGATGTGCGGCTGATCGCCGCCACGCACCAGAATCTCGAACGGCTGATCGCCGAGGGGAAATTCCGCGAAGATCTCTACTACCGGCTCAATGTGATCAGCATCTCGCTTCCGCCCCTGCGAGAGCGGGGCGACGACATCATCGAGTTGGCCCTGCACTTTCTCACCCGGGCCGCCGAGAGATCCGGCAAGAGGGTCACCCATCTGGATGAAGGGGCGATGGAGGCGCTGCGGCGTTATTCCTGGCCCGGGAATATCCGGGAACTCGAAAACGCCATCGAGCGGGCGGTGGTGCTGGTGGAGGGAGACGCGCTGACGCTGGCCGATCTGCCCACCGCGGTCATCTCGGGTTCGCCTACGGTGGGACGTGTCGAGCCAGATTCCCCCAGCCGACCCGGAGCATCGGGGCCTGGGCTTCCTCGGGGTCGCCGACGGGGACGTCCGCCGCGTGAGGCCCGCGCCATGCAGCCATTCCCCGAGCCGGGCAAAGACGACCTGGTTCAGGCGTTGGCCCGGGCGGGGGGCAACAAAGCCGAGGCGGCCCGCCTGTTGGGGGTCCCCCGGAGCACATTCTTCAGCCGGATGAAGCGGTTCGGCTTGGAGTAGTGGGTTGCGTGGGTGTTGGGAAAGCATCGTGTCGAACAAGCCCACCTCGCCAAAGCATGGATCACCCACCACGGGCCCCCCTCCCCGAGTGATCTTCCCCGCGCTTCCGGTCCATCCGGCCCAGCGGTCCCTGCGAAACAAAAACCGGCCCGACGCAGCCGCCGGGACGCCTGCCTCGCGATCGGGCGTCCAGCTTGCCAAACCCGGGCTGTGACAGCAGCGTGGCCCCGAGCGCAGAGTCGTTCGCCCGTATGCACACGGAACGACCAGCGCATGGGACTTCGTTGGGAAGCGAACTGCTGTGCCACTTTCGACCGGGAAACGCCTGCCGGATCCGCGTTGGATTTGACAGACCAAGGATGGCCCCGTACTTGCTTTCTGCTGCATCTCACACCTTCGGGTGCCTTGGCACCGCAACAAACAGGGATTGTGATCGATCGATGGAGTTGAAGTCATGGGCGACGCATCCGGAGGTGTGTGATGCCGGCACGCAGATCGCTTGATGGTGCGGGCTCTAAGACGAATTCTCCAAACTGCTGCACGATCCACTCCAATTCTGCGCCATCCAACCACCCGACCGAACCATTCCTGAAGGGAATGCATACCCTGGCCCGGGGTTGCCCAGCGCAGCGCCGGCTACCCCGGGTACGATTCCCAAGAACGCTTCATTCCTGAAGGGAATGCATAGGGGACCTGGCTTCGACTCGGCTCGTGAGAAGGATCCTCTGCGTGCTCGCACCATGTGTCGTGGTCCACGTTTCAAGCCCTACGCAAACTGCCCCCCCGCCCGGTCACCCCGGCCCGGCCTATGCAATCCCGACAGGATTGAGTCGTGTCTGGGCCCGTCACCCGTTTAGCCACGTGCCGTGGCAACTCCGGGCTAGGATCTGCAAGTGCTGCAGACGTGTTCCGGACCGGGCCGTATTCTGCTGGGCCGGGCTGAATTGCGGTTCCAGCCCGAGGCTCGACGACAAATCTACGGCAACGTCACCACGAACTACGAACTACGAACTACGGTCCACGCTCCACGGTTCACGCCCCACGGTCCACGGTCCACGATTGTTGAAGTGACAA
>JBKCTR010000596.1:0-12136 GCA_046318755.1 Planctomycetaceae bacterium | reverse complement strand
CCGGATGGGACCGGCCGGATGGGCGAGGGGCACGTCCCGCGGGAACGCCGCCTCAGCGGGACTGGGACCGATAGATCTCTTCGAGAATCTCTTCGATGGTTTTGAATTTCTTGCCGCTTTGCAGGGCTTGTTCCACCTTTTGGCGGGCGTCGGCGGCCGAGTGCCCGAGGCTGAGCAGCGCGTCGTAAGCGTCATTGACCACGCCTCGTTCGCCGTCGTCGGCGGCGGGAGTTTCCGCCTGGACAAGCAGTGCGAACTTGGCCATTTTCCGGCGCAGCTTGGCGATGATTCTCTCGGCCAGGCCCGAGCCAATTCCCGGCAGGGCGCTCAGTTGTTTGACGTTCTGCTCCTCAATGGCCACCGCCACTTCCCGCACAGGGCGGACCATCGACCGCAGGGCTTTTTTGACCCCCACGCCATCGACCGAGCAGATCGCGTCGAAGAACTCGCGTTCGGCATGACTCATGAAGCCGATCAGTCGTGGGGTCAGATTCCCCCGCCCGGGAGTTCCTTCGAGGTACTCGATCGTCCGCAGGCTGACTTCGGTATCGAGCCGCCCCTGCAATTGTCGACGCACAAACTCGGGAATGTAGACTTCGTATTCAAAATGACCGGCAGCGATGGTGGCCGCCTCGGGGGTGAGTGCGATCAACTTGCCGGTGATGCGGGTGATCATGGCCGAGGCGGAGCAGAGAAAGGGCAGGGGCGCCACACGGGCGAAGGCCGCACGACTGAGGTGTTGGAGGAATCAGTCGTCGGAAGACGAACGGGGCCTGGGAAGGGTGAAACGTTTCGATTCGACGACGGCGAGCTGATCGCAGCGTTCGTTTTCGGGATGCCCCTGGTGACCGCGCACCACGGTAAACCGCACCACATGGCGTTGCAGCAGTTCGTCGAGGCGCGTCCAGAGTTCGACGTTTTTCACCGGTTTTTTGTCAGCCGTCTTCCAGCCGCGCCGTTTCCAGCCCGAGAGCCACTCGCGACACCCCTTGGCGACATACTCGCTGTCGGTGACGATTTCGACTTCAGCCCGCCGTTTCAGCGTGGCCAAACCCTCAATGACCGCCTGCAATTCCATGCGGTTATTGGTGGTTTCGGGAGCCCCGCCGGCCTGCTCCAACTCACGACCGGTCTGCGGGTGGCGCAGGATGAAGGCCCAGCCGCCCGGCCCCGGATTTCCCGAACAGGCGCCGTCTGTGACCAGTTGCACGAAGTGCAGTTTGCCAGCCGAGGGCTGATCGCCGCGCTGGGTTTCAACCGGGGGAGGGGAGGGGGACAGTGGCCGACCCGAGGCGGAATCGGCCAGATCGTCTGTGGATCCTGAGGGCTGCAATGGCTCTCCCTCCGCTGGGCCACCTCGACCGGGTGAACCGATCTTACCGCTCACGGAAGGTAATCCGCCCCCGTTTGGGATCGTAGGGCGAAACCTCAACTTTCACGCGATCGCCCGGAACAATACGAATGAAGTTTTTCCGCATCCGTCCGGCGACATGCGCCATCACCTCATGACCAACATCGAGTTTCACGATGAATTGGGTGTTGGCCAACGCCTTGGTGACCACACCCTCCATCAAAATGCCTTCTTCCTTCTGCGACATGGAGCTCCTGCAGGTTCGCTTCCGCGGACAAGAATCAACGAATCTTGATTCTCACAACGGGCGAGCGGAAACACAAGTCTCGGCCGTGGATGGGGGGTGCCGAATGGCCTGGCGGCGATTGGAAATCGCCGTTTGGCAACGCTATAAAACTGGTCCTACCAAGGTTTGGCTGCAGCTCGCCCAGGGCTGGGGGTGGGACCGCATGACAGTCATGCAGCGGTTTTCCCAAGGATCCCTTCAGGAGTGGTTCAGGCCCGGGCGAGAATGGTCCTCATTTTTCGGAGCTTCAACTCATGGCGTTCACCCTCCCGTCGCTGGCGTATCCGTACGGTGCCCTCGAACCGATCATCGACGCCCGCACCATGGAGATTCACCATACCAAGCACCACCAGGCCTACATCAACAATGCCAATGCCGCTCTGGAAAAGTTTCCGGATTGGGCGGCCAAGTCGCCCGAAGATGTGGTGAAGCACCTGGCCCAGGTTCCCGAAGAGATTCGGACCGCAGTCCGGAACAACGCCGGGGGCCATGTCAACCACACCCTGTTCTGGACCGTGATGGCGCCGAATGCCGGTGGTGAACCGACTGGCGACCTGGGCTCGGCCATTTCCGGGACGTTCGGCAGCTTCGCGAACTTCAAGGAGGCCTTCACAAAGGCGGCCACCACCCGGTTTGGTTCGGGCTGGGCGTGGTTGTCGGTCGACAAGGGGAAGTTGGTCGTCGAAAGCACCGCCAACCAGGACAGCCCGCTGACGGAAGGTCGCACTCCGATTCTGGGACTCGACGTCTGGGAGCACGCGTACTATCTGAACTACCAGAACCGTCGCCCCGACTACATCAACGCGTTCTACAACGTGATCAACTGGAGCGAAGTGGCGAAGCGCTTCGCTGCCGCCAAGTAGTGCCGTTTCCCGGCATTTGACCGCCGTACGGTCTTGGTTGTGAGGGCCGACCCGATCTGCGGGTCGGCCCGTTTTTTTTCCCCCCTCCCACCTGGACGATGCCGATCTGCGGTCTCCCGGCCAGGAATGGTTCGGGTCGCCGGTGCAGGGGGCGAGTCAACGTGCGAAATGGGAGCCTTTTGCGAAGCTCTCTGTTGATCTGACGTCTTCTCCTTGTTTCCCGGAGTGATGATCTGATGAGCCAGCGTCCTCTGATCGACACCCACACCAACCTGATGTGGTATCCCGACCATCTGTCGGAGGAATTCGTCGAGTTCGCGTGGGAGGCCAAACAGGCCAAAATGCGCATCACTCCGGATGTGTACTTTGCGGGGCACGCCGACAAATACAAGAACGCGTTTGATTCCACCCCCGAGGCGCTGCTGAAGGCCACGGCCCACTGCGAACGCGTGATTGTGTTTGGCATTTGGGCACCGTTTTCCGGCATCCGGGTGCCGCAGGAAATGATTGCCGATTTTGTCCGCCAGCACTCCGACCGGTTCCAGGGGTGGTGCTCGGTGGATCCGAACGATCCCGAGTGCGTCGATAAGCTGGAACACTATGTGAAGAATCTGGGTTTGCGGGGGCTGAAGTGTGCCCCCATTTACCAGAACTGGGATCCGCAGGATCCGAAACACCTGCCGCTGTTCAAGAAGGCCGAGTCGCTGGGCATTCCGGTGAACATTCACCAGGGGACATCATTTGTGCGGACGGGGCCGCTGAAGTACGCGAATCCCGTGCTGTTGGAGGACATCGCGGTCGCCTGCCCGGATCTCAAGATGATTATTTCCCACATGGGGCATCCCTGGGAAACCGAGTGCATCGTGCTGATCCGGAAACACCCCAATCTGTTCAGCAATGTCTCGGCCCTGCATTACCGCCCCTGGCGGCATTACCAGGCCTTCATCACCGCCATGGAGTATGGGGTCGATCACAAGCTGATCTTCGGCAGCGACTTCCCTTCGGCCACCCCCGATCAGGTGATCGCGGGACTGAAGAAAGTGAACGACATTGTCGACGGCACTCGCTTTCCCCGCTTTCCGATGGAAGTGCTCGACAGAATCATCTACGAGAACTGGAAGCAGGTGATCTCGTTCGATTGAGTCCGCGGCACACGGCTGCCATCGACCGGGATCTGAGGTCAGCGCGTCAGCCGCCAGCCCGAGGGGCCAACCGTCAGGCCGGTGTGGCCCAAGTGCTCGTCGTAGACCGCGTGCATCTCTTCGATCGAGTCAAAAAAACCAACCAGAAACGCGGCCTGAAAGGCCTCTCCGGCCCGAATGGGCCGGCCGCCGAATTCCTGGATCATGCAAACATAACCCCGCTGGTGGCACCACGCCTCGGAAACGACCTCTGGGTCCAGAGTCATCCCCGCCAGCCAGGGACCGTCTTTGCCCGTCTGGGGATCCCGCAACCGGTAGGCGCGGATGAATCGGCGGGGGACCTGATCCCGTCCGCGGAGATAGTTGAATTTTTCGTCGGGCGCGAAGTCTTTGAGGAATTCCTTCGGCTCCAGTTCGCCCAGATAGCTCAGATAGACCTTGCTGAACGTGTCACCCTGGCGGTGCTTGATGTGACCGGGCATGTCGAGACGCAGGAACATGGCCTCGCTGCTGTTGACCGATTCAATCCGGTCGCACGACAGGAAATAGCGCTTCCCTTCCGGAAAGACAAGCGTCTGCTTCCAAAGGGATCCGGTTTTTTTCCCAGGGGCCGCAGTCCGGTATTGAAACTGCTGTGTCACCGCGAGGAAATCGCGCCCCTGGATGACTTGAGGGTCGAGCCGTTTGGCTTGGGTGCAGATCTGCGGCCCCTCAATGGACCGCTTGGGAGTCTTCCCGTGGTAGGCGTTGCCGAATTCATAAATCAGCTCTTTGTCGAGCTGGTCGCGGTAGGCCTCGTCACTGCCGGGCTCCATGATCCAGTCGACGATATCCAGTCCAAAACCGGCATCGCGAAACCCGGTCTTGCGATCCAGGAACGATTGGGCGGCGACCCCCGTCACATAACCCTTGCGGCGGATTGACGCCTGCAGAGTCGAAGTCGACAGGCGAATCTCGTCGGCGGTTTGTTCAAAGGTAGCCTGGGCCCGAAGTTCCCCTCCTAGGAAACAGATGAGCAGCAAGACGAGGCAGCAGCGATGCCAACCAGAAATCCACAGCGATCGCACCATGCGTCTTCCACCCCAGAGGTTGTTCCGTTGCCGGGCGTGATGTTCGTCCCCAGCGGACGAGTGTGTCGTGGCAAACGCCCAGAGTGTCGCGTGCCCAAGCCCTGCTCGCAACCCGATGACAGCTCGACCCGTTGGCCCGTCACCATGGTGGCCGCCTGGAGAAGTCCTGAGGAACATGTCACAGGGTGATGTTCGATTGTCCGCCGCTTCGGAGAGGGGGATCGCACCGTCGGTTGTGCCTCGGCAGTTGAGAGCGAAAATGGAGCCGGGCTCCGTCCGGTCGGTGGTGATCAGGTCAGCCAATTCCCGCGACAATCTCCCGGTGCCAGGGTATGCTGGAGCGACCATGAAACCGCATGTTCTGTTGCTGCTGGCGACCCTGTGGGGTCTGCGTCCTCTGGTCGCGGCCGAGCGGGTCGAGTTCGCCCGCGATGTCCTGCCGATTCTGTCGGCCAACTGCTTTCCCTGCCACGGTCCTGACGAGCATGACCGGCAGGCGGGATTGCGGCTGGATGGACCGCAACATATTTCACAGAGTCGCAAGTCCGGGGTTCCGGTGGTGCCCGGCAAGCCCGCAGAGAGCCTGATCTGGCAGCGGGTGGAAACGTCGGACCCCGATGCGGTGATGCCTCCGCCATCGTCGAACAAGGTGCTCAAGCCGGCTCAGGTCGAGTTGATTCGCCGCTGGATCACCGAGGGGGGGGGCTGGCAGCGGCACTGGGCGTTTGAGCCGGTACGTCGGCCTCCGGGGACTCTCGACGACCAGGTGCGCCAAGGGTTGGCGAGCCTGCCCGATGCTGGGGTGGCTTTGACACTTCGTCCCCGGGCACGCCCCGAAACGCTCGTCCGGCGTCTGGCCCTGGATGTGACTGGACTGCCACCGTCGCTGGACGAGGTCGAGGCCTTCGCGGCCAATCCCAGTGACCAGGCCTGGGAAGAGTTGGTGGATCGACTGTTGGCCCGGCCGCAGTTCGGCGAGCACTGGGCCCGCATGTGGCTCGATCTGGCGCGCCATGCCGATACGAAAGGGTACGAGAAAGACCTGGGGCGTACTGTCTGGCCCTGGCGCGACTGGGTGGTGCGGGCCCTGAATGCCGACCTGCCGCTGGGGGAATTCACCGAGCGGCAGTTGGCCGGCGACCTGCGCGACAATCCGTCGGTTGAGGATCTGGTGGCGACGGCCTTTCATCGCAACACCATGTCGAACGACGAGGGGGGAACCGACGATGAGGAGTTTCGCGTCGCCGCCGTGAAGGATCGGGTGGATACCACCGTGCAAGTCTGGATGGGGCTGACAATGGGCTGCAGCAAGTGCCATTCGCACAAGTATGACCCCATCTCACAGGCCGACTATTACCGTTTTTATGCCATCTTCAACCAGACCGAAGACGCCGACCGGTTCGATGACCATCCCCGGCTCGAGCTTCCCTCGCCCGAGCAGCAGGAACGCCGCCAGGAACTGCAGCAACAAGTGGAGCGGCGGCAGGGCGAGATGAACGAAGCCCGCCGCCGGCAGGAGGAGCAAGAACTGAAAGGGGAAGGTCCCTGGAGGCCTCTGGTGGCCAAGGTCGGCCGGTCTGAGGGGAACGCCGTACTGACCCCGGGTGACAACGCGGCGATTTCAGTGACCGGTCCGAAGCCCGAAAAGGACGTCTACGTCATCGAAGGGACGCTGGCGGCCGGCCGTCACACCGCCCTGCGGATCGAGGCGGTGCCGAGCCAGTACCCCGATGGCCAGCAGGGGCTGGGACGCAATCCTGCCGATCCGAATTTCGTGTTGTCCGAGCTGCATCTCGATTTGCTTGCAGACGGCACGGCCACAAGGCAGGCGTGGGGGGAAGCGAAGGCCGACTTTTCACAGCAGGGCTGGCCGGTCGCGGCGGCGATCGACGGCGATCTGAAGACCGGCTGGGCGGTTTCGCCCCGTTCGCGCGAGACGCATGTCGCGCAGTTTGAGCTGCGGACCCCGTTGGTGCTGGCATCGGAGACTCCTGTGCGGATCACGATAAGCCAGCAGTATGGCAACAGTCTTTTGCTGGCGCGTTTCCGACTGTGGACGAGCGAGGTGGCCTGGGGCGAATTGACCCTGCCAATGCCCTCGCCGGAAGTGGAGCTGGCGCGGCAGAGCGTGGCGGAGGCGCAGCAGCGGTTGCAGCAACTGGCCGGGGAGATTCCGCAATTGCCGGTGTTGAAGGAACTGTCGGCCGACCGCCGGCGGGTGACGCGCATCCACAACCGGGGGAATTTTCTAGATGTAGGAGACGAGGTCCAACCGGCCATTCCGGCGGGGTTCGGCCCCGTTCCACCGACGGAGCGCCCCACGCGGACCGACGTGGCCCGCTGGCTGGTGAATGACGAAAACCCCCTCACACCCCGGGTGTGGGCGAACCGGATCTGGGCGCGGCTGCATGGAATTGGGCTGGTCGAGACCGAGGAGGATTTTGGAGCGCTCGGTTCGTGGCCCGTCAATGCGCCGTTGCTCGATTGGCTGGCCGCCGAGTACCGGGACCAAGGCTGGTCGCTGAAGAAGCTGCTGCGGGCGATTGTGCTGAGCGAGGCCTACCGGCAGGAATCGGAGACGACCGAGACCTTGCGGCAGGTCGATCCTCAAAATCGCTGGTTGTCGCGGGGAGCCCGGTATCGCCTGTCGGCTGAGGTGCTGCGCGATCAGGCTTTGGCGGTCTCGGGACTGTTGTCACTCAAGCAGGGGGGACCACCCGTCATGCCACCGCAGCCGGCGGGTTTGTGGCGGTCGACCTATAACGGTCGGTCCTGGATCGACGCCGAGGGGGAAGACCGCTATCGGCGGGGGCTCTACACCTATCTGAAACGGACCACGCCTTACCCCTCCTTCGTGATGTTCGATGGGGGGAGTGGAGAGGTCTGCCAGATTCGCCGGGTGCGCACGAACACGCCACTGCAGGCACTGGTGACCCTGAACGACCCCGTGTATCTCGAGGCGGCCGGGGGACTCGCGAACCGGGTGCTGACCGTTGAGGGGCCCCTCGTGCAGCGGCTGCAGAGGGGGATGAGCCTGGCGATGCTGCGGGCCGTCTCGTCTGCCGAAGTGGAGCCCCTGGCTCGGCTGCACGCGCGGGCGCTGGCCCGGTTTGAGCTGGCTCCCGAAGAAGCCGAGACCCTTGTGAAGGCGGCCCGACTGCCACCCGGCGACATCGCGACGGCCGAGGCCGCTGCGTGGATTGTGGTTTCGAGCGCGATCCTGAACCTCGACGAATTTCTGACCCGCAACTGATGTCTGCCATGCTTTCCGATCAGCGCAATTCGATCCCTTCGAGTTCTTCCTGGGGGCACCTGTTGCCCGTCAATCGCCGCCAGTTCCTGGGGCGGGGTGGGTTGAGCCTGGGAGCGATCGCCCTGCAGCAATTGCTGGCGGGTGATGCCCGGGGTGAGGCCGGCCCGACCGGGGCGGTTGCGCCGGGCCCCGTGCCCATGTTGCCGGCCCGCGCGAAGCGGGTGATCTACCTGCACATGGCCGGTTCGCCATCGCAACTCGACCTGTTCGATTACAAACCCGACCTCGACCGCCTGCACCTGCAGGATGCCCCGGCCTCGTTTCTGGAAGGGAAGCGGTTTGCATTCATCAAGGGGGTGCCCAAGGTTCTGGCTCCGCAGTTTCGCTTCGCCCGGCACGGGCAATCGGGACAGTGGCTGAGTGAACTCTGGCCGCATCTGTCGCGGGTGGTCGACAAGCTGTGCATTCTGCGCACGGTCCACACCGAACAGTTCAACCATGCACCGGCGCAGTTGTTCGTGCACACCGGGTCACCCCGGTTGGGGAACGCCTCGCTGGGGGCCTGGGCCACCTATGGGTTGGGAAGTGAGAACCAGAATCTGCCCGGGTTTGTGGTGCTGCTGTCGGGAGGCAAGACTCCCGATGGGGGAAAGTCGCTGTGGGGGTCGGGGTTTCTGCCCAGCGTGTACCAGGGAGTTCAGTGTCGCACCACGGGCGATCCGGTGCTGTACCTGGGAAATCCGGGAGGCATCGACCGGGGCTTGCGGCGTGAGATGCTCGATACGCTGGCCCGCATGAATCAGTCTGAGTTCGAACGCAGCCGGGATCCCGAGACTCTGACCCGCATTTCGCAATACGAGTTGGCGTACCGCATGCAGTTGGCGGTGCCCGAGGTGATGAACCTCTCCCAGGAGCCAGAGCACATCCTCAAGCTCTATGGTGCGCAACCCGGGTTTGTATCGCCGGCGGAGACCGCCGATGACCCGCGGGTGCTCTACAAGGGGGACGACCCCACCTTCGCGAACAATTGTCTGCTGGCCCGCCGGTTGATCGAGAATGGCGTGCGGTTTGTGCAACTGTACGACTGGGGCTGGGATCACCATGGTTCGTCGCCGGGCGAGAGCATCGACGAGACGTTGCCCATCAAGTGCCAACAGATCGACAGGGCGATTTCGGGCCTGTTGATCGATCTGGAACAGCGGGGCCTGCTGGAGGAAACCCTTGTGATCTGGGGGGGCGAGTTTGGCCGCACACCGATGTTGCAGAACAACGTGCGCAGCGACTTCAAGAAAGGCTTCGTGGGGCGCGACCACCATCCCTTCGCCTATACCATGTGGCTCGCTGGGGGAGGGATCCGGGAGGGGCTGGCGTACGGCCAGACCGATGAATTCGGCTACTACCCGGTGGAGAACCCCGTCAGCATCCGCGACCTGCAGGCGACGGTGCTGCATCAACTGGGGCTCGATCCGCACCGCTTCCACTACCGTTACCAGGGACTCGACCAACGGCTGATCGGCCCGACGGACGAAGGGCGGGTGTTGCAGCAGATCCTGGCGTAGCGGTTGGCACGTTGTCTGCCGCCTGCCCGGGTGTCGCCCGGAGACCACGTTTCCCATTCGGTGCCACAGGGCAACACCCTCTGCGGCGGGCTGATTCGGCGCGGTTCGAGTTCAGCGCCCCAGCAGCATCGACAGGTAGCCGCGGCGTTCACTCTGGGTCAGCCCCAATTCCGTCGCAAGCTCTTGCAGCAGTGTGCGGGCGGGTACGAGATCGGCCTCTTCGGCCACGGTTTCGAGTTCCACGAACTGGCCCAGTCCGGTGACTTGGTCGAGAGCGATTTCGACGTCGCGGTCCCCGCGGTGCAGGCTCCACGCCTGCCGGGTCTTCTCAACCGCGAGGACGGGGCGAAACCCGACGGCCTGCAGCCATTCGGCCAGTTTGCCGTGGGCTTCTGTTCCCACCAGGTCGAGTTCAATTTCCCGGCGGGTCTTGGTTTCGCGATCGACCAGAGGGCCCTTGTAGGTGAGCGAGGTCTGGCCGTTGGTGTCGCGAATGCGCACCGCCTCGTCGGTTTGGGCGAAGTCGCGCTGGGGGTGATTGAAATACTGGTCGACCTGCCGGACCGTTGGAGACGGCTGAGCACCGAGTCGCGTCAGAGCGGCCACCAGCGGTTCGGTCTGGTCGCAGCGGAATTTCAATTCGACTTCGAGCATTGGCGGGCCAGTTCCTGCAGCAGGTCCCAGGTGTAAAGCCCCGTGTCGTGGCCGTCGGACCACCAGATCTTGAGGGCATAGTTCCCCGAGAAACCGAGTTTCACCGGGGTGACATCCTGCGGAACATCGGCCGGATTGAGAGTCCGTTCGCCGCTGATCTCGTCGATGCAACCCGCGCAGGGACACAGGCAGCGAACGAAATGAAATGGCAGACGGGCAGGGGGACCCTCGGACCAGGCGACTTCGATCACCCCGGCGTCTCGTAGTACGCGGATGGACGTGGGGGGGGCAGCGGGCATGGTGGTCGCAGGGGGTGGACAGGGGGGCAGAACACGCGGGGACATTGGTCAGAGCGATGAATTTCGCTTTTTCACCCTCGTTTCAACCCTCCCACGGCGTACAAGCGGCGATGATAGCTTCTCGCTGGGGAACCGTCTTCCCCCGGCGTACCTTCCTCCCCCATCTCGTCTGCGGGGGACCGTGTGGTGTGTGGATTCACGACCGGGTGCCGGCATGGTGCTGCTGATTTTGGCCTGCGTGGTTTCTGGGTTCGTGATCTCCTGCCTGGCGACGGCGGGCATGCGGTGGCTGGCCCCACGGGTGGGGCTGATCGACCAACCCAACGCCGCCCGGAAGGTGCATGCCCATCCGACTCCGCTGGGGGGCGGATTGGGGGTGCTGGCCGGAGTGGTGGTGCCTCTGCTGGCGGGATTGGCGGTGGTGACCGCGGTGGCGTCGGGAGGGCTTTCCGACCAGTGGCTGCCCGAAGTGCTGCGCGAGCATGTGGCGGGCGTTTTGGCGAAACGGGGGGCGCTGGTCGCCTTGTTGGCCGGAGGCCTTGTGATCTCGGCTCTGGGGTTGCTGGATGACCTGCGGCCCCTGGCGTGGCGACCGAAACTGCTGGTGCAATTTCTGGTGGCAGGCGGTCTGGTGGCTTCGGGGGTACGGGCCACGGTCTTCACGCAGGCTCCGTGGGTGGGAGACTTGATCACGCTGTTGTGGATTGTGGGACTGACCAATTCGTTCAATTTCCTCGACAACATGGATGCGTTGTCGGGTGGGATCGGGCTGATCTCGGCAACCGTGTTCGCGACGATCCTGTTGACCGCGACGGCAACCCCCCATTGGTTCGTGGCCGCGTTTCTGTTGCTGATCGCCGGCTCTCTGGCCGGTTTTCTGGTTCACAACCGACCTCCGGCCAAGATCTTCATGGGGGATGCCGGGAGCTGCCTGATTGGATTATGGATTGCGTCGTTGACAGTGCTGGGGACGTTCTACGATGAACAACAGGCGGGGCGGCATGTGATTCTCGCGCCGCTGTGCGTGCTGGCGGTTCCGCTCTACGACTTCTGCAGTGTGATTCTGATTCGATTGAGGCAGGGTCGCAGCCCATTTCATGCCGACAAATCGCACTTTTCGCACCGGTTGGTGGAACTGGGGCTGAGCAAGACCTCGGCCGTGTTGACCATTCACCTGGTCACACTGATGACGGGGCTGGCGGGGCTGCTGCTGTACCAGGTACGGGGCTGGACTGGGGCACTGGTGGTGATGGCGCTCGTGCTCTGCGCGCTGGCGGTCATTGGAATTCTGGAAACGGCCGGTCGGTTGCGCCGGCATTCTGAGCAACAATCGGTCACTGGCCGACAATCGTAAGTCGGCCGAGCTGCGCACCCCAGGCTCTGGAAACTTCGGTTTCGCCCGCGGCGAAGAGCGCCAGTCGAGTTCTGGCTTTTGGTCCGATCCAGACAGCATGAGATGATCGAGCCTGCAGGCTACCCGAGCTGCCGACGCGATCGAGGTCGGGTCAGTACAAGAATCGATTGCAATCTTTGAAGTCGAACACCAGCAGGTCGGCCAGACCGCCCGACAAGAGAGGGGTCAGGCGTTGGCGGAGCTGTTCGTGAACGGGGTGCTCTAAGAAGGCATCCCGGGCGGTTTCATCGGCAAACGTGATGACA
>JBKCTR010000595.1:0-4757 GCA_046318755.1 Planctomycetaceae bacterium | reverse complement strand
CGACAGACCAAGTGAACACCAGTCCCGAATCAATGCAGCTCCTCGGCCCTGGTCGCCAAAGTGCCTATCTGGTTGGAATTTGTGGTTCCGGAATGCGTGCCCTGGCCGAACTCCTCACAGACAGTGGCTGGAGCATCTCAGGACGCGACCCAGAATGCTCCACCGAAGACCGCCGTCGTCTGGAACGCCTGGGGATCCAGATCGATTCGCCGCAAGGCCGACCCCGTCTCGAGGTTCCCACGACACTGATGATTCACAGCGTCGCGGTCCCGACGAGTGATCCGGCAAGAAAATACGCCCGTTCGATGGATCTCACCGACCTGAGTTATCCCGAGTTTGTTGGCCAACTCCAAAAGATCCGTCCCGCCTTCTGTATTGCCGGGACCCACGGAAAGAGCACCACCACGGCTCTGACTGCCTGGCTCATGAAGGAATTGGGGCACCGCCCCGGAGTTCTGGTGGGAGCTGAGTTTCGGGAAATGCAACGCAGTGGTTGGGATGCCGGGGGGGGGCCTCTGGTGGTGGAGAGCTGCGAATATCAACGCAGCTTTCTGAACTATCATCCTCGGGCAGCGGCGATCCTTTCGGTTGAAGCAGATCATTTCGACTGCTACCCGACCACCGAGGAACTCCAATCCGCCTTCCAGTCCTTTGCAGCTCTGATTCCGAGGGGAGGCCGCCTCGTGACCGTTGGAACAGAAGCGCTCGAAATCGATTGGAACTCTCACACTGCAGCGGATGTAGTGCACGTCGGGGAAGAAGGTGTTGGAGGACCGTGGAGCTGGTCGTTCGATCGACTGAGATTGACCAATTCGGGTTTGGAATTTCGCATTTTGCGGGAGGGAAGAGTGTGGTCCCAGGCCCGGCTCTTGCCGGGGCCGAGGCACAATGCCCTGAATGCCCTGGTCGCGCTGGCCCTGTGCGATTTCCACGGACCTCTCGAACGCGTGGAAGATCGAGTGCGGGCCACTGAGGCACTGGCCAGTTTCCCCGGGCTGCACCGCCGATTTGAGGTCACACAGGGGGGACGCAACCAAATCCTGATTGATGATTACGCCCACCATCCCACCGCCTTGACCGCGACAATCGCAGCCGCCCGGGCGCTGTTCCCGGGGCGACGTGTGCTGGGGGTGTTTCAGCCCCACCAAATGTCGCGGACCGTAGCACTGCTACCAGAGTTTGCACGATCCCTGGCGAATCTCGACAAATGCTTCCTCACACCCGTATTCGCCGCCCGCGAATTCGCCAAACCAGAGGAGAGGGCAGCCCTCACCGCCAAGCTCGAACACGCCGTGTTGGATTGGGGCACCCCTTGCGAAACTGTCTTCGCCCTTGACCCGATTCCCCGAAGTTTGGACGATTCGTTTCGTGAAGGAGACCTTCTGCTGACACTGGGTGCCGGGAACATCAGTCGACTACATGATGCGTTCATTCAAAGATTTCGCCGAGATCACCCAGCGGGATGAGCTCCTGTCCCACCATACCTGGCTCAAGGTGGGGGGACCGGCCCAGTTCCTCGTTCGTCCCCGGACGCGCGAAGAACTGGTGGGGGTCGTTCTCGCCTGTCATCACGAACAGATTCCAGTTCACGTTCTCGGGAGTGGTTCGAATCTCCTCGTTCGTGACGAGGGAGTCAGCGGTGTCGTGCTGCATCTCAGCGCTCCTGCTCTGGGGCTGATTCAGATCGATGGGCATCGTCTCAGGGCCGGTGCTGGCGCGCTGCTTTCCCACGCAATCTCCGAATCGGTCAAAGCCGGTTTGGGGGGGCTCGATGTTCTCGTGGGAATTCCGGGAACCATCGGAGGGGCACTGCATGGAAATGCCGGTGGGAAATCCGGCGACATTGGTCAGTTTGTCCGGGCGGTCGAGGTGCTGACCGCTGCGGGAGAACAGCGAACCCGCCGGGGTGAAGACCTGAGCTTTTCCTATCGCGAGTCGAGTCTGAATGAGCTGATCTTGCTGGAGGCCGAGTTCGAACTCGCTCCCGACAGCCATGAAGTCATCACGCATCGGATGCGGAAACTGTGGATCATGAAGAAGGCCACCCAGCCTTTGGTGTTCCAGTCGGCTGGTTGCATTTTCAAAAATCCCCGGGGAATGAGCGCCGGTCTGTTGATTGATCAGGCCGGCCTCAAGGGAACCCGTATTGGCAATGCCGAGATCAGCGATCGACATGCCAATTTCATCGTCACCCATTCCGGAGCCACCGCCCGTGATGTGCTGCGACTGATCGACCTCGCCCGATCCAAAGTTGCTGAGCAATTTGGAGTGGACCTCGAATTGGAAGTCCAGATCTGGTGAATGGCGGCCTCTGGGGCCGGTCCCCAAGTCCGCCTCGGCCGCCGCCAGTCCCAGAGACCAAAAAGTCCTCTGTTGCAGGGAAGCAAACATGACAAAACCAAACCCTTCGGGCACCGTTGTCGTGCTCTCCGGCGGAACCTCCTCCGAACGTGAGATCAGTCTCCAGAGCGGGTCCGCCGTCGCAAGGGCCCTACGAAACCGGGGACATCAGGTGGCCGAGGTTGACCCCGCGACCACCCCGCTTCACTCCTTGCCATGGAATGACGTTCGCCTGGCGTTTCTGGCCCTGCATGGTGCGGCCGGAGAAGATGGCACCATCCAGGCCCAGCTCGAGAGCTGGGGAATTCCCTACACCGGAAGTGGCCCCCGCGAGTCGCACCTGGCCTTCAGTAAAACCGCCACCAAGCAGGTCCTGGTTCAAGTGGGAATTCCCACGCCACCTTGGCAGCTCATCGATCAGACTCAATCCGCCGCACGCCTGCTTGAGCTTGCTGAAATGTTGGGGTACCCCTTGGTGGTCAAGCCTGACCAACAGGGTTCGAGCCTGGGGGTCACCCTCGTGAAAACGGCGGATTCGCTCATTCCCGCCTGTGAACGGGCTTTTTCGCTGGGGCCGGTAGCGCTCCTGGAACAGGCCGTCCTGGGGGAAGAATGGACCGTCGGCTTGCTCGACGATCACCCCTTGCCCCCCATCCGCATTTCCGGCTTCGGCAAGTTGTTCGATTTCCACGCCAAGTATCACTCCGAAACAGTTCAGTACCTGTTCGATTCGGATCAGGGAGGAATGTCCGACCTTGTGGCTGGTGTTGCCCGAGCCGCATGCCTGGCGGTTGGAACCCGAGGGGTCGCGCGGGTCGATCTGATGGTGGACCACGTCGGCCGCCCCTTTGTCCTCGAGATCAACACCATTCCAGGCTTCACGGACCACAGCCTTGTCCCCAAGGCGGCCGCTCGGGCGGGGCTGTCCTTCGACGATCTTTGCCAATGGTGCCTTGATGCGGCAATGCGTCATTTTGCACAGCGACGGGCGGCCTGATCCGCCCTCTCTTGGCGTGGGGTTCCAATCACCGCGAGACGGCCGATTGGCCGTGCGACAGCCCGGATAATCAAGGTCCTGGTTTCGGATAATCACGGCCGCAGTTTGTCCCAGGCGGGAGCCGCAATCGTCAATACCCATGCTATCCTTTGAGAACCAGATGATGCACACCTCCCGATTGTCCTGCGGCACCGGCCATGACCCAAGTTCGATCTCCTGCTGATGCGCCTTGTTCCGATTCTACCGGTTCTGTGAAATTTGATATCGGCTCACAGGCTGCGAGGCGAATCCACGGGCACCGCTGGTTGTTGATGGGAGCCGTGGTCTCCTTCGGAGGGGTCTTGGGAATGCCGGCCCTCGAGAGTTGGAACTCACTTTTGCAATCCTCGGAATTCCAACTCCAACGTCGTGACATTCAAATCTCGCAACCTCCCCGGTGGATTCCTGGAGATCTCGTTCGGGAAATCGTTTCCAACTGTGATCTTCCGCCCCGGATCTCGCTGATGGACCCGAATATCATGCGTGAATTGCACGACGCCTGCTCTCTGAATCCCTGGGTCGCGCGGGTCCATTCCGTTCGCAAGACATTTCCGGCGCGGGTCAACATCGAACTCGATTACCGCCGCCCGCTGGCGCTGGTCTGCATTGAATCCGGCGAATATCCCGTGGATGAGTCGGGCATCGTTCTGCCTCAACCTCGTCAATTGCTCACCGAATTTGCGAGTTACCCCCGCATTGAGGGAATTCGAACCGCCCCCGGCATGGTTGGACACTCCTGGGGTGATCATTTGGTCACGCAGGCCTCCGCATTGGCCGCCATCCTGGAACCGTATTGGAAAGAGCTGCAACTGTCCGCCATTGTGGTCCCCTCGACGAATCACCGCCCCGATGCGTTCGACGAAGGAGTGTTCGAGCTGCGGGCGGTGGATGGGTCCCGGATTTTGTGGGGACATTCCCCGGACAGTGACCACCCCGGATCACTACCGACCCAGACCCGCCTTCAAAGACTCCGTGATTATCACCGGCAGCTCGGCCCCTTCGGAGACAATCACGGCTCCCACCTGATCGACCTGCGTCCTCTTGGTGAAATCTCTCGCAGGCCACTCAGCCTCGCCCCCCCGGCGCGGGCGAATGACCCAAGCTGAGTCATCACTCACTGCCGGCGAGCGGCGGATGAACGATCCGCAGCCCCCCCTTAGCCAGACCCCCTCGATTCTGGTCCGTATCGCGAGCGGCCCACGTTCCCGGTGATTTTCCGGAGCCTGATTGACGCAGTTCAGAAAGGCGGCGCGGTTGTCTGCCAACAGCCTGCCAAGCTACGATTGCGAGACTGTGCATCTGTCGGAGACGGTCTCACTGGAGTTCCGCCTCCTGCTCCTCTGAGGTCTTCTCATGTCTGCCCAGACCGTCTGCTCCGCCT
>JBKCTR010000594.1:0-6621 GCA_046318755.1 Planctomycetaceae bacterium | reverse complement strand
GGCCCGGGGAGTGAAATGCGAAATCTTCGGACGCAGGGCCGACTGCCCGACCGTTGCTTCGGCTCCCTGCGCCCGGCTCTGGGCCTGGTCCTGAGCCAGCAGCCAAGTGAGAGCCACGCCCCCCAGCCCGAAACCGGAGTTCAGCAGAAATTCACGACGTTCGGCGAGTGTGGACATCGGCATGGCGGGAAGCAGTGGGGCAGACGCGGGGGGAAGGATTGACAGGCGCAGCGGACGGAAGACTCCACCCGTCAGGGCGGGCCTCTCTGGGGGACTCAGTCGAGGTAGAGGAACTCACTGCTGTTGAGCAGGACCAGGCACAATCGCCCCAGGGAATCGAGCGGTTCACCGGCCGGAGCCGATTTTGGAGTGGTGTTCTCGGTCTCGGACGTGGCAGAGGCTGTCGCGGCCGGCGTCTCCGCGGGCGGGGCCGCCGTCAGTGACGGGGCAGGCTGGGTCAGAAACTGCAGGCACAACGGCCGCTCGATCTCGTCGGGGCGACGGTTCAACACCCGCTCGTACAGCCGTTCGACCTGGGCCGCCTGATCGCTGCCGCACTCGCTCCGCAGCCGGTCGGCCAGAGCCCGGGCGGCGTTGTGTGCCAAATCTCCATTGAGCAGCAACAGGACCTGCGGCGCGGTAATCGAAGGCCGGCGACGCTCGCACGGCTGGTTGGCGTCGGCGACATCGAACACCTCCATCGCCGGATGCACCAGGTTGCGCCGCTGGAACATGTACAGACTGCGCCGTCGGCGTTCTTCCTCACTCGACACGGGCCAGTCGAAGAATTCGTACTTCAGTTCGACTCCCGCTGGCAGTTGCTCGAAGAATCCCGGCCCCCCCGCCTCGCGATTCAGGCGATCCGAGACCAGCAGCAGGGCGTCGCGAACCCCCTCGGCATCCAGCCGCCGGAACGCCCCCCGCCACAGCAGGTGATTGGCGGGATCGATCTGGGCCGCCTGCTCTGCTTGTGGGTGGTTTGTTGCCGCGCGATACACCCGCGACAAGACCACCTGTCGCACCAGATGCTTGACCGACCAGCCCGAGTCGATGAAGTCGCGGGCCACGAAGTTCAGCAGCCGCTCGTTCGACACCCCCGACCCCGCCACGCCGAAGTCGTTGGCGGTCGCCACCAGCCCCTGCCCCAGCAGGTGCTGCCAGATGCGATTCACGAAGACCCGGGCCGTGAGGGGGTTGTGCGGGCTGGCAATCCACTCGGCCAGCCGCAGCCGCTGTCGTTCGGCGGGGAACCGTTCGGCTTCCGTCCGCTCGAACAACGGGGAATCCCAGGGAGAAACCGACGACAGAAATCCCGTCTGCACCTCCGCGGCGGGATCAAACGGATCCCCATTCCGCAAGATCTTCGTGGGTGTCACCTTGTCGGCCGGCAGCCGGGTCAGCGAGACCGCCTGCGGCCGGAATCGCAGTCCAAAGTTCTGCTCGACCCGCTTTTTGGCCGCTTCGAGTTGCTTCACCTCTTCGGGAGTGATCACCTCGTTCTTCTTGACGATTTCCTCCAGGATCCGCTCGGGGGTGATCTCGGCTGCCGGGACCCCCAGGGGACCCGCCAGCTTCTCTTTGACTTTCGCCAGCAGTTCTTCGAACGCCTGCTTCGCGGCCGCCCGCTCGGCTTCCGCCGCCCCCCGCCCCCGTTCCACCGGACCGGTCAGCTCTTGCGGCAGCAGGTCGCACGGCCGCTCTCCCCGATCTTCCCCCCCCACAAACGCCTGCAGCCGGTAATAGTCGGCGGTCGGAATCGGATCGAACTTGTGGTCATGGCAGCGGGCACAACCCAGCGTCAGCCCCAAGAAGACACTGCCCACCGCCGAGGTCATCTCGTTCAAAAAATCCTGTCGGCGGTGCTCGGGGGTCATGTTGTCCGCCTCCCACGGCCCCAAACGGTAAAAGCCGGTTGCCACCACCCCTTCGGAAGCCCCTTCGAGCAGGTCCCCCG
Organism: Planctomycetaceae bacterium; assembly: GCA_046318755.1. GTDB lineage: Bacteria > Planctomycetota > Planctomycetia > Planctomycetales > Planctomycetaceae > UBA10511. The sequence continues at coordinate 4,667 of JBKCTR010000594.1, read as the reverse complement.
CCAGTTGTTCTTTCACAAACTGGTCGAACGGCTTGTCGTTCTGAAACGAACGGACCACGTAGTCGCGATACCGCCACAGCGTGTGCCGCTCGCCGTCGATGGCGAAGCCGTCGGTGTCGGCGTAGCGGGTCACATCCAGCCACAGACGCCCCAGCCGTTCACCATAGTGGGGGGACGCGAGAAATTGCTCGACCACCGCCAGCCGGGCCTCGGCATCGGGCCTTGAGTCCGCCAGAAAACTCTGCAGCTCCTCGACCGACGGAGGCAACCCGCGCAGGTCATTCGACAGCCGCCGCAGAAAGGTTCGCCGATCGACCTCGGCGGCCTGAGTCAGCCCCGCCTCCCGCAGCCGGTCGAGCACGATCCGGTCGATCGCCGTCTCGGCCTCCGTGTCCGGGGCCGCGGCCGGCAGCTCGACCCGCGGGGGAATCGGGGTGAAGGGACACCCGCGCTCGGCCGCGGGCAAGCTCCGCATCGCGGCCAGCCACACCCCGACCACCGTCATCCACTGCCAGATCGTCCCACCGCGCCGCGCCATTCTGGTCTCTCCATTCCCCGGTTGATGGTCTGAACAGAATACCAGAGCGGGGCGGAACAAGGCAAACTTCCGTCTGTCCACAACGCCCGCCGGCACCCGGCCAGACAATATGGCGACCTCAGAGTGCTCGCCATGCTCGCCAAAGTCATGCACATGATTTTCACGACGTTCAGCGCGACTGCTTATCGGATCAAGGAAACGATTGATGCAGTGATTCACTCGCAGGTTTTTACAGCTCGTCCCACCACCACCACCTCACCCACCCAAACAATTCCCCGTAGGGGATACTTCCCTCAGCCTGGGGTTGTCGCGCCGGCGACTACCCCAGGTGAGGCCCACCACCACGACCTCTATCCTGAAGGGATTGCTTTCCAAAACGGCCACGATTTTTACGCATCCATCTGTGTGGATGACCCCACCACGCAAGAAACCGCCTTCAGGGTTCAGGTCCTGATAGGGATTGTGTTCCCCGGGTAGCCGCTGAGGCGGCAACCCGGAGCTGAGAGAAGCACCCTCTGCAAGGTAGGCGGTGGGTTGGCGAGAGATTTCCGGCGAAGCCCGAGAGCCATGGTCCCAGCGGTTTCAGACAGGTCCATTTGACGGCCAAGTCGGCTACGGGCGCTTGCCGGGATAATGTATCAGATTCTGAAGAGGTCTACATGATCGTTCATCGGATCCCGGAAACGATTGATCGTGTGATTCCCTCGCAGGTTCTTACCCTTGCAGATTCCGGATGCGATCGGTTGGCCGCACCAGCAGCCACGCCAGTGCGGTGGCGATGTTGATCCCCGCGAACAGCCACAACACCAGCTCCCAGCGTCCGTCTCCCCGCGCGACGATCTGATCGAACAGCGCCCCCACATGCCGGGGGCAATGAAACGCCCCCAGCGAGCCCACCATGTTCATCACCGCCATCAGCACCGGAGTGTACCGGCCCCCCAGATCCATGGCGGTGGCCCAGGTGGCGGGATTGGCGAGAGCCGAGAGCACCGCCCCGGCCGAGACCACCAGCACCAGCGTCAGCGGATCGCGCACCGGCAGCACCGCCACAAACGCCAGTCCCGAAAGCAACATCCCCACAATCGCCGCTCCACTGCGGCTGAGGTACTGCCGCCCCGTCTTCTGGAAAATCCAGTCGACCACCACCCCCGCCGCCAGGCTCCCCAGCAGAATCGCCGTCGTGGGCAGCGTCGCCAGTTGACCGGCCCGCTCGACCTCGACGCCGTACCCCTTCTCCAACAAGGGGGCGAACCAGGTGCTGAACAGCTCGTAGGCGTACGCCCGGCAATAGGCCTGCGCGCAGAACGCCCAGAACGACAGCGAGCCCAGCATCGCCCCCACCAGCGGCCAGCCCAGCAGAGCCAGCGCCGGGGGTTCGCCACTCTCGGCACTCGACCGACCGGCGGCGATGCACTGCCGCTCGGCCGCGTTCACCTCGCGATGCTCGGCGGGAGAATCGCGGAAATACCACCAGAACAGACCACTCCAACACAGTCCTGCGAGGGCGTAGCACTGCAGGATCATTCGCCAGCCCAGCGGCTCGAGCAGCATCGCGGTGAGTCCCGAGGCGGCGATCGATCCCAATTGCATGGCGGCCGCGATGACGGCGCTGGTCAACCCGCGGCGAGTGACCGGGAACCAATCGGCCACGACCTTCGCGATGCACGGCACCAAGGCAGCCTGGGCCACCCCCAGCGCCGTGCGGGCCAGGCTCATTTGGGCGGCATTCTGACTGAAACTGGCCGCGATCGTGCACACCGACCAGGCCAGTGCCGCAATCGCCAACGTGCGGCGGACTCCCAACCAACTGGCGCAGAGCCCGCCGGGAATCTGACACAACAGATATCCGAGGTTGAACGCCCCCAGCACCACCCCCATCTCGGTGTCTGAGATGCCCATTTCGCGAGCGATGGTGGTGTTCGCCGCCCCCAGCGAGCGGGTCATGTAGGCGTTGGTCGCCGCCAGGGCCACGAGGGCCAAGACGCCGAACCGGACCCGCGAAGGGTTCTGACAGCCATCAGCCGACATCGCCGGCCTCCTCGAGAAACCGGCGCAGCACATTCGAGGTGATCCGCGACACCGCCCCATCGATGGGACAGGCCAGCGTCCAGTTCAGCGAACCCGCCGAGAAGACTGCGCCGCCTGACGGTGTGGTGTAGCAGACGCAGTCGGCCCCGCTGTCCCGGGGATTCTGCCCCTTGGCCAGGTGCACAGTCTGCGCGGGCGATTGGGGCGAGAGTTTGTCGAGTTCCAGACCCGAAGCTCCCCCAGGGGTGCGGCCGTTGAGGCTGCGTCGGCCAAACAGGTCGCCTGTTTTCAGACCGGTCCCCGTGAAGGCCCAGTGGTCGCCAGTCAGCACCCGATAGGGGGCACCACTCCGGTAGCCGTCGTGCGAATACGCCACCCCCAGCAGACACGCCTCCGACTCACCCCGCAGGTCGTGCCGTTCTTCCTGGCGGCACTGCATGGTGGTTTCGTCCACAAACTCGAACTCACACAGGAATCCACACCCCGCCAGGTACATCAACCGCCCTCCCCGATTCCATACCCAGTCTTTCAGGGCGAAATACATCTCCCGCGTGACATACTCGTTGTGCGTGTTGAGGACCACGACCTGGTATTCCTCGAGGGGGATCCGGCCAAAATGCAGCTCGGTCTCTGAATAGAGATCGAACTCGAACCCTTCCCGCTCGAGCCAGCCCAACAGACGCCATTCGCCCGGGGCATAGCAGCATTCGAGACGCCCCTGAATGACGTCGGTGATGCGGGTTCCTTCCGGCACGCAGTTGGCCGGTTCGGGGCGGTCGAAGCTCAAGGGGGCTCCCCGCAGTTCGAAAGGCCACGTCCCCGGAGCAGTGTAGCGTTCGAGATCGGTGCGGGCATGCACGGTGGGCCGCGGCAGCAGCTCGCGCTGATTCACGTAGTTGCTGCGTCCGCCAAAACTGTTGTAGGCGTTCCAGGTGGCGTTGGAAGTCAGAACGCAAACGCGCGTCTGGGGTCGGGCCGGCTGCACAATCCAGGGAAACGAGAAAAACTCCCCCGCGGCATTCTTCACGTGGAAGTAATACAGACCCGACCGCGACGGGGCCGTCTGCTTTTGCTGATGCCAAGCCGAGCCATATCCTACGGTGTTCCACTTCACCCCCGTCTGGGTGAAATCTCCCTCGGGAAGCAATTGCCGGGTGGGCCGGGGGCCATGGTCGTCGAACCAGCCCAGGTCTTCGACCAGGTTCTGGTTCCAGCCGTAGTGCCACAGACTCAGGTGGTAGGAACAACTCGAATGCACGCGGAACTCCCCCACCTCTCCGGCCGTAATCCACTTCGGCCAGGCGTAACCCAGCAGCCGGTCCGAAAGCAGACGCACCTGCAATGGCTCACATCCCCGTTCTGCGATTCGCAAGAGGACCCGCTTCCCGCCATACCCGGGGAATGCGAATGTCAGTTCGTACTCCCCGGCTGACAATTCCGCATGAAACGAGCCATCCGCCAGCGACACCAGTCCCTGATGCACACCCGGCCCCACGAGGGCAATGGAGACCCCCGCCAACGCGGTGTAGGTTTCGTCGCTGACATATCCCAGCAGCACGATGGCGAACTCCCGAAAACCGGCGGCGGCATGGAAACCACGGCGTGACGAAACGGAACTGAGACGGGGGAGGCCCGCCCCGTCGTTCGGCATCGTCGCGACTGACGGCGTTCACGTCCAGCGCATCACCGTGTGCGGCCCTCCTTGGGAAACAACAAGACCGGCCGAAGCGGCGTTCCGTGCACGCTTCGGCCGGTCGGTCTGAACAACGGCATCTTGCCGGTTGTCACCCCCCGTCGAGCAATCGAAAGAGAGTCTTGGCCAGCCGGGACGAATCGTCCCGGCCGGTTTCGCCAGGAATCAGATCGCCCCTGCTCCGGTCTCGCCGGTACGAATCCGGATCACCTCGGCGATCGGGGTCACGAAGATCTTGCCGTCCCCCACCGAGCCGGTCCGGGCGGCGGCAGTAATGGTCTGCAGCACCGTCTCGACTTGGTCGTCGGGAACCACAATCTCGATCTTGACCTTGGGCATGAAATCGACGGTGTACTCCGCGCCGCGGTAGGTCTCTTTGTGACCCTTCTGGCGGCCAAAGCCCCGCAC
>JBKCTR010000593.1:0-20021 GCA_046318755.1 Planctomycetaceae bacterium | reverse complement strand
CCACAGACCGCGCCCCCGGCGGAGCCGTCAGCTCCCGGAGGATGGCTGAGTCATTTTTTTTTTCGAGCCCCGGCCCCGTTGGCCCTCCTCCAACCGTTGGCCCTACTCCAACCGGTGCGGCGGCTGGCATCGCCAACCCGGCCGAGGCCGCCCCTCCCGACCCCACCACCAGCGGGCCCGCCGGAACCTTGCCCGATTTCAGCAAAGCCATGGTCTCGGCCAGCAGTTCCAGGTCGGCCAGCGACGCGATGCGAACCAGGGCCAATTCGGCCGCGATCCGCCCATAGCTGACGTACTTCATCCGCTGCTTGGCGTCGGCGAGGATTTGCAGTGCGGCCAGGATCGACTGCAGTCCCCATTGCCGTCCCAGCTCGATCAGCTCGTTGCGGGCATCCTCCCCGACTGACAACAGCGAGGCTTCGGTCGCCCCGGCGGTCAGCACCATCAGGTCGCGGGTACAGCCGATGAGCTGGTCGATGAATTCGCCCAACTGGGTCCCGTGGGTGAGTATGGAATCGAGCTGGGTGAGGACCAGCGCCTTGTCGCGGGTGGCGAGCGCACGGACCATCTCAATCAACCGACTGTCGGGAGCGGTCCCCAGCAGACGGTGCACATCGGCCGTGCCCACCTTCGGTCCGCCAAACGCCAGCAGTTGGTCGAACAGCGATTGGCTGTCTCGCATCGAGCCATTGGCCCTGCGGGCCACCAGATCGATGGCGGCGGGTTCGACCTCAACCCCCTCGGCCCGGGCGATTTCCGACAGCCGCTCGCGGATGCGGTGCGTCTCGATGGTGCCGAAGTCGAACCGCTGGCACCGCGACAGAATGGTCTCGGGCAGTTTCTGGGGATCGGTGGTGGCGAAGATGAATTTGACGTTGGGGGGAGGCTCTTCGAGCGTCTTCAACAGGGCGTTGAAGGCCTCCTTGGTCAGCATGTGGACTTCGTCAATAATGTAGATCTTGTACGGGCACCGCATGGGCCGCACGTTGACATTGGCTCGCAGGGTGCGAATCTCATCGATGCCGCGGTTGGATGCTCCATCGATTTCAATGACGTCGACATCGCCCCCCTCCGAAACCGCCCGGCAGACATCGCACTGGTTGCAGGGATTACCCCCCTGGGTGTGGGAGCAGTTGAGGGTCTTGGCGAGGATGCGGGCGGTGGAGGTCTTCCCCACCCCTCGGGCCCCCGTGAAAAGATAGGCATGGGCCACGCGGCCGGCGGCGATGGCGTTCTGCAACGCCTGGGCGATGGCCTCTTGACCCACGACTTCCCCGAAAGCCTGAGGCCGAAACCGCCGGGCGAGGACCGTGTATTCCATGAGACGTCGCTCGTTGAGAAAGAGGGGGAATCCGCGATGCCTGAAGGGAGCCGAGATGTTGGTGTCGGACAGGGGAGAGTTCCCTACCGCGGGTCGAGTCCAGCCCCTCGAGAGGAACAAAAAAACACCCGGTTTCGAGGCGAAACCGGGCGGGTGTCTGCGAGGAGGAACGCTGGCGAATGGGTGCCCGGTCAGTTCGAACCGATAACAAACAGACGGTTGAAGGTTGTCGGAGGGATGCTGGCCTGCCGTGTTGGGAAACGGAAACCGGTACACGCTGAGACAATCACGAATCCATCAAGCCGCAGAATCACAGGCGAGCCGGTGCCCCCACAATAGATCGTTCGACTGGACAGGTCACTCGACTGGTGTGGTCACTCGACTGGTGTGGTCACTCGACTGGACTGGTCAGTCACCATTTGCGAGGCGACCAGAGGAATCAACGGGATGATCGAGGGGGGGGCTTCCGATGCACTTCACCGGGGGCGACAGGCTGTCTCCGCATGCACATGGGAAACGGTTGCTTAAGGCTGCTTCGGTTAAGACCTGACCTGGTTCACAAGTCCCCATTGCACTTGGAGACAGCCTGTCGACCCCGGGGGGATCTGCCCGGCGGGAACGAATGTTCCGCACCAGTCACTGACTTCCATTATCGGGGGTGAGCCGAGAACGTCAAGGACCCCCGGGGGAGTTGGAGGGGGTTTCTTCCGGATCGTCGTCGGATGGTTCTGGCCGCGAGGGGGGGAGCGCCTGAGGCGAAGCCTGCGCCAGTTCGACCCGCAGGAAGGGGCGCAGCTCATCGAGTCGCCGTCGCCCCAGCCCGCGCACCCGCAGCAGATCATCGACCGATTCGAACGGCCGGAGTTCCTGTTCCTCGACGATGCGTCGGGCCAGCTTCTCACCGATTCCCTGGAACTGGGCCCATTCGACCCAGGTCGCGCGATTAATGTCGATCTCGTACTGGTACTCGGCCTGAGGCAGATGCTCGATGTCGATGGCTGGGCGGCCCCAACTCGAAATCCGAAGCCAGTACAGGGTGAGCATCACCAGGCCCAGCCCGGCCAATCCCCCCACGAACAGCCGATCACCCCGCCGCAACCAGAGCCGGGCCGTGAGGTTGTCAGCCAGATCCTGAATTGTGCCGTCTTCCCCGGGGGGAGAGTTCGGTTCCAGAGCCGACTCCCGGGCGGTGGTGGCAGGTTCTCCCCGTTCCCCAGCGGGATTGGGGGGCAGCCACCTTCCTTCCGGAGAGTCCACAGCCATGGGAGACGCAGTTCCAGAGGTACGTGATGGGGCGAAAGGCCGCCGGCTGATGCCGACGATTCCCGGCAAACTTCACCGTCCAGGCACCGGTGGCCGCGGACCCGGCTCCTCCCCGCAGGATTGGTCAGCGGGCGGTTTCGATGTGTCGGGTTTCGCGGAGCACGTTGACCTTGATTTCCCCCGGGTAGGTGAGGGTGTCTTCAATGGCCTGGGCGATGTCTCGACAGAGCCGGGCCGCCTCGCGGTCGTTGATCTGCCTGGGGTTGACCACGATGCGGATTTCCCGTCCTGCCTGGACGGCGAAGGCCTGTTCGACACCGGGGAACCCGCAGGCGAGCGCCTCGAGATCCTCCAGCCGTTTGATGTAGCGCTCCAGGCTTTCGCGGCGGGCTCCAGGGCGGGCGGCCGAAATGGCGTCGGCGGCGGCGACCAGCACCGTGTAGATGTAGTCGACACGGATGTCGTCGTGGTGTCCCCGGGCGGCATGGACCACCTCGGCCCGCTCTCCGTAACGCTTGAGCAGTTCGGCCCCCACGGCGGGGTGCCCCCCCTCCATCTCGTGGTCGGCCGCCTTGCCAATGTCGTGCAGAAAACCGCACCGCCGGGCGAGGTTGCCGTCGAGGTTCAGTTGTTCGGCCAACAGCCCGGTGAGGAACGCCACCTCGATCGAGTGCCGCAGCACATTCTGGCTGTAACTGGTACGAAAGCTCAGGCGTCCCATCAACTCGACCAGCTTCTCGTGCAGGCCATGGACCCCCACCTCCTGGGCCCCCTCCCGGCCGGCCCGGCGGATTTGGGCGTCGATCTCTTTCTGGGTCTCGGCGACAATCTCCTCGATGCGGGTGGGGTGAATGCGGCCGTCCTGGATCAGCTTGACCAGTGACAGACGGGCCACCTCCCGACGGACCGCGTCGAAGGCCGAGACAATGACGACCCCGGGGGTGTCGTCCACAATCACGTCGACCCCGGTCGCCTTCTCGAAGGCGCGGATGTTCCGCCCCTCGCGGCCGATGATGCGACCCTTCATCTCGTCGTTGGGAATGTCGACCGAAGAGACAGTCGTTTCCGAGGTGTGGGCCGCGGCATAGCGCTGCACAGCCATGCCAATGATCTCGCGGGCCAGACGGTCGGCGTTCTGCTTCAGTTCCTGCTCGTGCTTGAGGATCATCGCGCCCGACTCCCCCTTCAACTGCTGCTCGAGTCGCGAGAAGAGCTGCTCGCGGGCCTGGTCGGCTGTCATCCCCGAGATGCGGAAGAGTTGGTCCTGTTGCTGCCGCAGGGTCTGCTGCAGTTCAGCGTCGCGGGCGTCGACCTGTTCAAGCTTTTCGGCCAGCTTCTTCTGGGTGGTCTCGACCATCCGTTCTTTTTTGGTCATGTCCTGCTGCTGCTCGGTCAGCAGGGCGTCGCGGCGATCCAGGCGGCGTTCCTGGTCACGCAGTTCATCGCGCACCTCGCCCAGTTCGCGTTCCAGAACCTCGCGGCGTTTCAACAGGTCCTCTTTGGCCGCGAGATCCTGCGACTTGCGCAGGGTCTCGGCATCCGTCTGGGCCTGCGCCAGGATCTGGTCGCGCTGTTGATAGGCGGCGCCACGAATCAGGCGCTCCAAAAGCCACCCGGCGGCGAGGCCGACCAGGCCGGAGACGACGGTTACAAACAACCAGCCAGTGGTAGTCATCGATGGAGATGTCCAGTCTTGCGCGGTGTCGCGCGCAGGAGAACATCCAGCCCGGGGTGACAAACACCCCCATCAGCTCTTCGATCAACCTGATGCCATCCCCCGTGGGAGACACCTGGGCCTCAAGCAGCCCACCCTGTTGTTGGCGGACTGTTTTGGATTCGGTCCCACGGCCGCCGGTGCGGCAACACCGCACCGTGAGCGGGACAGGGCAAAACCACCCCCAAGAGCCACCCCCACCACACACGGCAGAGCCGCGCTGGCGAGAAACCCGAGGGACAGTTGGCATCCCGCCGCGAATCGCACGGGACCTCTCCCCAGGGAGCAGGCCACCAGTCTGCGGCCAGCAAACTCCCCCCCGCCCACAATCGGGTGCGGGGGGATGTGCTTTTGGCAGACTCGGCACGAACGGCTGCCGCGCAGGCGCGAAGCAGGGTCCAGAGTCCGCAGAGGACCGACCACAGCGCGTTCGACAAGAGATTCACAACAGGCAATCCAGAACAGGCAGTCACAGACTCAGGCCACAGGAGACAATTCCAACCTGGACGGACATGAGCGGCGCTTGTTGCCGCACGAACCCAGTCCGGGGGGGAAAAGTCTTTTTCCGAAAGAGAACTCGACCGGATGTTCCCCCTGAGATCACCCGGGCGAGGCACCGCGAGGTACCACGACGGATGGGGTTTTCAGTGGGGTGTGGAAGCGAGATTCGGCCTGCTCCAGAAGCCAGCCGGCTCCTCTTTTGCCTTCCTGGCGGCACGCCCTTCCGGTTGCTGTTCCCGGCGGGCCGATTCTTGGACATGTAGGTTATCAAACCCTTAAAATACGAGTCAACCATGAGCCCTCCGCTTTCCCATTCTGGACCGGTTGAACGTGCCGTCGCCCGGTTTCTGCGGCAGCGTGGTCGGCCGCGCGAACGCTGGTTGGTGGCTGTCTCGGGAGGTGCCGACAGCGTCGCCCTGCTGTCCGCCCTGCGCGCTCAACTACCGTCCGGACGTCTCGTGGCCGCCCATCTCAATCACCAGTTGCGAGGGGCCGAATCGGACGCCGATGCCGACTGGGTCGCCCGACTCTGCTCGACTTGGGGTCTCCCCCTGGTGGCCGAGTCGCGTCCAGTCGCGTGTCTCTCCGCCGACTGGGGCGTGGGATGGGAAGAAGGGGCCCGGCGGGCGCGATATGAGTTCCTGGAAGCGGCGGCCCGGCAATCGGACTGTGCCGTCATCGCCCTCGCACACACTGCCTCGGACCAGGCCGAAACCATTCTACATCATCTGCTGAGGGGGACGGGCTTGGCCGGCCTGCGGGGTATGCCCGAACAGCGCCCCCTGGGAGCGGCCACCCTCGTGCGCCCCCTCCTGGAGGTGACCAGGGTGGAAATCACCGCTTACCTGGCTGACCGGGGTCAAGACCACCAGACCGACCGCAGCAACCAGGAACGGACGGCCACCCGGAACCGCCTGAGACTCGACCTGCTGCCCCAATTGCGGGCCGAGTACAATCCCCAGATCGATCGGGCACTCACTCGGTTGGCTCGGCAGGTCGTGGACGCCCAAACCGCGCTCGTGGAAGTCGCTCAGCAACTCTGGGCCTCCGCCTGCGAGTCGACTGATTCAGCGGTCTGCGTCCTCGCCTGGCAGAAGCTCACCGCATCCCCTCAACACGTGCTTCGTGAGATGTTTGTCTTGATTTGGCACCGCCACGGCTGGCCTCGCCAGGCGATGGGGTTCGACCACTGGAACCGGCTGGCCGACGTCGTGCACCGGGGGGGGCGCCTGGATCTGCCGGGAGGGGTGGTGGCCCGGCGGGTGGGGCGGACAATGACCGTCGAGCGACCGGAGGCTCCCCCCCTCCTGGGGAACGGCTGCCGGCCACCTCCCGGGGGCGGGGGGGGAGTCCTGCCGGTCCAAGACGAGCCAGACCTCGACCCGAGGGGGGGGGAGTACTTGCCCGCCGGGGGGGAAACCCTGTAAAACCACGGTTTGAATTTCACCACGTGGGCCGGAGGGGCGTCTGGCCGGAAGATGGACTTCCAGGCCGCCCCTTCCGCAGCCGTGTGGGGCCACCAGCGAAAAGCGACGCCTCGCCGCCGGGACCAGTTCCTGGCGGCTTTGTTGTTCGGGGCAGACTGGACTGCGGCAATGCGGCATATTGAATCGATGTTTCGGTTGTCGGTGGACGACTGCCGGGCGATTCTGCGGATTTCGAAGCTGGCCAAGGCCCGCTGGGCCGTGGGGGACCGCCCCGCGCTCCTTCCGGGCCGCATGATGACCCTGGTCTTCGAGAAACCCTCGTTGCGCACCCGGGTCAGTTTCGAATCGGCCGTGGCCCACCTGGGGGGACGCAGCGTGTTCCTCACGGCGGCCGAGGCCGGACTGAACGGACGCGAGAGCGTGGCCGACGTCGCCCGCGTTTTGGGGAGTTATTCCGACTGGATTGTGCTGCGCACATTTTCCCAGCAGTTGGTCGAAGACTTCGCCAGGTACGCCGGCTGCGCGGTGATCAACGGGCTCTCGGACTCGTCGCACCCCTGCCAGGCTCTGTCCGATGTCTTCACCATGACCGAGGTCTTCGGTTCTCTCGAGGGGCGTTCGGTCGCCTACGTCGGCGATGGAAACAACGTGGCCCGGTCGCTGGCGGTCACCTGCGGCTTGTTGGGCCTGGGCTTCACCATCGCCTCTCCCCTCGGTTACGAACTCTCCGAGGAATTTGTCACCCGGCTGCGGCAGGCGTTTCCCCAAGGGAAGTTTCAGTTCACCTCCGATCCCCGCAGTGCCGTCAGCCATGCCGATGTGGTCTACACCGACGTCTGGGCCAGCATGGGGCAAGAGTCGGAACAGGAACTGCGCAAGCGGGCTTTTGCGCCGTATCAGGTGAATGCCGACTTGATGAAGCGAGCCCCGTCCCATGCTCGGTTCATGCACTGCCTGCCCGCCAAGCGAGGTCTCGAAGTGACCGACGAAGTCCTCGACGGCCCTCAAAGCATCGCCATCCCCCAAGCCGAGAACCGCATGCACGTGGCCAAGGGGATCTTGCTGTGGCAGCAGGGTATTGAAGAGATCTGACAGGAACCGCCCGGCGAAGACCTCCGCAGAACGACCAACCCGGTACGAATGGTTTGATGTGACCACCCCGGCCACCATCATCGTGATTGGGGCCAATGGCTGCCTTGGGGGATGAGGTCTTCCAACGGGTGAACTCCCCTTGCCGTTCCCCCGGCGCGATTGTTCCCGGCTGTTGCTTTCCGACTTTGTGCCACTCCCGACCGGCAGGGCCTTGTTCCCGTCCCCGGATTTTTTGCAGGAGCTGCGATGACCTCTTCCCCCGGTCATGAAACTTCCAGTTTCGAATCTTCCAGCCCGCCGCGACGCGATGGTCGCCAACCGCGCGAGCTGCGCCCCATCACCATCCAGCGCGGGTTCACCCGTACGTCTCCCGGCAGCGTGCTGATTCGGGCCGGGGAGACTGTCGTCCTGTGTACTGCGTCGGTCGAGAATTCGCTTCCTCCCTGGATGCGCGACCAAACCCGCGGTTGGGTGACGGCCGAGTACAACATGCTGCCGGGCAGCACCACCCCCAGGAAGGCGCGCGAGCGGGCAGGCAAAGTTGACGGGCGGACGACCGAAATCCAGCGACTGATTGGCCGCAGTCTGCGGTCGATTGTCGATCTGTCGGCACTCGGCCCCCGGCAGATCACGGTCGACTGTGATGTACTGCAGGCTGACGGCGGCACCCGCACCTTGTCGATCACCGGAGGGTTCATTGCGCTGGTGGACGCGGTGCGTTCGCTGCCGCCTCTCGAAAATGGACCCAGCATGCCTCCTCGGCCGGTGTTCCTGTCGAGTGTCGCGGCGGTCAGTCTGGGGTTGGTCAACGGCAGGCTGCTGCTCGACCTCGATTACTCGGAAGACAGCCGGGCCGAGGTCGATGCCAACATCATCATGACTGGGGCGGGGGAATTCGTGGAAGTGCAGGGGACGGCTGAAGGTCGCCCCTTCACCCGGGCTCAGCTCGACGCCCAGCTCGAATTGGCCACCGAGGGAATTGCCCAGTTGCAGTCGCTTCAGCGGGCCGCGCTGGCCGAGCAGTGGCCCGCCGAGTTGAGTTGATCAGGCGAGCTGCTCTGACGTCAGTCGCAAACCTGAGCGATGCCGGTCGGAAACAGCGGGCAACCCGCGGCCCGTTGAGTCAAAACGATCTCGTGGGGAGGCGTCCAAATCTGCCGGGGCTGGACTTATTCCGCCAGCAGGTCACGAATCGCCGCCACGATCTGGGAGGTCTTCGGGACCACGGCGTCCTCCAGCGTCGGACTGTACGGAGTGGGAGTGAAGACGCCATTGAGCCGCCGGATGGGGGCGTCGAGGTCGTCAAAGCCGCGATCGGAAACCAGGGCGGCCACTTCTCCTCCAAATCCGAATGGAGAGAACGCCTCATCCACCACCAGGAGCCGGCCCGTGCGGGCGACCGAGTTCAGAATCAGATCGCCATCGAGCGGCAGCACGGTGCGTGGGTCGAGGACCTCGACCGAGATCCCCTCGGCGGCCAGTTGGTCGGCCGCCTCCACCGCCAGATGCACCATGCGGGCCAATGCCACAACGGTCACATCCCGTCCCGAACGCACCACGGCCCCCTTTCCAAATGGAATTTCGTAGTCCCCGTCGGGAACCGGGCCCTTGAACTGCAGGATTTCACGGTGTTCGAGGAACATCACGGGGTCATCGCAACGCAGGGCATGTTTGAAGAGCCCTTTGGCGTCGTACGGGGTCGACGGAACAACCACCCTCAGTCCGGGAATGTTCGCGTACATCGGGTAGTAGTTCCCCGAGTGGTGCGTGGCAGCGCTGTGCCCGATGCCAATGCAGCCCCGCAGCAGGATCGGCATCTTCAGCCGGCCACTGCTCATGTACTGCATCTTGGCGATCTGGTTCACAATCTCGCCGACCGAGTCGAGGATGAAGTCGGCGAACATGAAATCGATGACGGGCCGGGTGCCGGTCATCGCGGCCCCCCCGCCTAACCCGACGAACCCCCGCTCGGCGATCGGCGTGTCGCACAGCCGAATTGGGCCATACAGGTCGTACAGACCATCGGTGGTCTTGAAGTTGCCACCCCGCTTGCCGATCCCCTCACCCAGCACAAAGATCCTGGGATTGGCCGCCATCTCTTCGGCCAGCGCCTCATGGGTCGCTTTGATGAAAGTCAGTTGCCGTACCCCGGACGGGGCGGGTTGCCCGCGCGAAGGGAGCGCGGGAGCGGGCGGGGTGTGTTCCGTGATCAACCGGGGCGGGGCGTAAATGTGCTCGGTGGCGGACGCTGGATCGGGCTTGGGGCTGGCTTCGGCGAAGGCCTGCGCCTCGGCAATCTGCGTCTCCACTTCGCGGTCGATCTCGTCAAGTTCGCCCCGGGTCGCCAGTCGCTGCTCAATCAGCCATCCGGCAAATCGCTGGATGGGGCATTTCTGCTTCCACTCTTCGACCTCTTCCCGTGTACGGTAGGTGAAATCCCCCATCCCCTCGGCATGTGCCCGGGTGCGGTAAGTGCGGCACTCGATGAGGGTGGGGCCCTCCCCCGCCCGCGCCCGAGCCACTGCCGCACCCGCCGTTTGGAAGACGGCCCGCAGATCGTTCCCGTCGACAGTGTGGCCCGGCATGCCATAGGCGCTGCCGCGCTCTCCGACGTTGGGGTTTCCCGCCGCGTACCAAAAAGGGACTTCGGTGGCGAACTGGTTGTTCTCGCAGATGAACAGAACGGGCAGCTTCCAGATGCTGGCGAGATTCAATCCTTCATGAAACGCACCATTGTTGACCGCCCCATCGCCGAAAAAGGCCACCCCCACCTGGTCGGTCTGCAGCAGTTTGAAGCTGTAACCCGCGCCCGTCGCCTGCAGGATGCAGGGGCCGACGATGCCGCTGGTCCCCATCATTCCCACTTCGGGAGAAAACAGGTGCATGCTTCCCCCGCGCCCCTGCGAGCAGCCCGATGACCGGCCAAACAACTCGGCCATCAGTTGCCGGGGGGGAACCCCCTTGGCGAGGGCGTGGCCATGTCCGCGATGGGTGCTGAAGACCACATCGCGACGGGTGAGGTGCGCGCAGACTCCGGTGGCGATGGCTTCTTCACCCACGTAGGTGTGGCAGGCCCCATGGACGAGGCCCCGCTGGTGCGACCGGGCCAGTTGTTCTTCACATTGGCGAATGACCTGCATCCGCCGGTAGAGGTCGAGGGCCTGATCACGGTGCAGATGGGGCGCAGACATGGAGGGTGGGGGGGCGAGACCGATGCGCGGGGGGAGTCGCAACGAGGGGCCCCTGGAATCTCACCAAGAGCCACGAACGGGAGCAGTATCTCTCCCGTGCGGGCTGAGGGCAACAACTGCGAGACGCCTCCGCCCCTCCAAGGACTCCCATGGCTCCACATCGCAGGAAGCCAGCAACGGCCCAATCCGCTTTTCCAGGAAGATCTTCCCTTGGGTGACGGGTACCTTTCGAGTCCGAATTGGGCAGGCTTTTGAGTCGCGTGAAGTCGCGTCGCGAAAAAGGCGGGTTGTACTTTCCCTATGCAGTGCCACGTAGCCGGAGTGCAATCGAGCAGGAGAGGGGGGGGGGACAATTGTGCTTCAGCAGTCGAGTAGGCTCACAGCGGCCCTATCCAAGACGCTTATCAAGAACGACGCCCACTCGGACCACCCATCATGGGACCGATCCGGAATTGGTTTATAAGGACAGAACTTGCCTTGTTTTGCGTGAGATGGCACGACAACCTTGGCAGCCGGCGGTACGGCTTCGAGGGATGACGACGTGGTCCGCCGACTGCCTCAGTTGAAGAGCAGAGATGGGTGGTCCAAAACCCATCTGGAGATGTTATACACGATGTCGACCAATCTTCCCAAGGAAAACATCCAAATCCTGTTGATTTTTGAATAAGACTTTGGTTCTTTCGTCACAATTGGAAGAGAAATTGGAGTCGATATGCTAGTAATGGGTGTTCATGCTTTCACTTTGGCAGGAGCAATTGCTAGAAGCGTTGAATCGGGACCTACTTCAGGAACGAAAGCAGAAGAGCCGGCCGTCTGAACGACGACCGGCCCGATAGCCTGCGGATCCCGGCGGGGAACTCTATTTGCCGGCGGAAGACCAGCGATAGACCGCCAAGGCTTTACGTTCTCGCACGAACAGGTGATCGCCACAAACGGCCAGGTGGGCCCAGGCGTCATCCTCGCTGATCTGACGGGAGTCGAGCTGCTCGAACTTCTCGGGATTGGCTTTGAACAGCACCAGTATGCCCCGCTCATCCAATCCCAGAATCTTGTCTCCATTGGCCACGAGGCTCATGTATTTGCCATAGGGAGTGGTGGTCCACTTCGACTTTCCATCCCGCAGATCCAAGCAAGTCAGCCGCTGGTTCTTCAGATGCAGATAGACATAGTCGCCAATAATCACCGGCGTCGACATATATCCTTCAACCTTGTTCGACCACGCGGTTTCCACCTTCGTTTGACCTCCTGCCGAGACAGGACGGTACAGGAACGATTTGCCTCCGTAACTGCTGGTGAAAATGCCATCATTCCAGACAAGGGGAGTCAGGATATTCATTCCCCGGAAGGCGGGAACCTCTTGCTCCCACTGGACCGCACCCGTTTCGGGGTCCACGCCGGCCAGCTTGGTGCGGGTCTGAACCAGCAACTGTTCCACTCCTCCCACCGTCGCCAGGGTCGGCGACGAGAAGGCACTGCCATTCATTCCGCCACCGTCGTTGAGCGACTTCCAGATCTCCTTGCCGGTCTGTCGATCGAGCTTGAAAAACGCCGCCCCAGCCTGCACGTACACCGCCTCCCCCACGACCAGGGGTGAGCACACAAATCCAAAGGCTGGAAGCGAACTTTTGTAGCGTTTCGGGAAGTCGACCCGCCACTTCTCCGCCCCGGTCTTTCCATCCAGGCAGACCAACACGTCGCGAATCCCTGCCACGTAGAGGTTTTCCCCATCAAACGCGGGAGTGGCCCGAATCCAATCGCCATTCGATTTGGCGAAAAATGGCATGCTCATCGCACCGGGCCACGAGACCTCCCACAGAACCTTTCCCGTCTGGCGGTCCAAGGCCCGCACGACCTCTTCTTTCTCATTCCGGGTCTCGGTGGTGAACACCCGATTCTCCGCCACGATCGGCCCGGAATAGCTCGGACCCAATGGCAACTTCCAGACCTGCTGCAGGCTATCCCCCGACAAGGTATCGGGCCATGTGCTGCCCGCTGCAATCTGCCCATCCCGCGAAGGACCCCGCCATTGCGGCCAAGTCGCCACCGGCGACTTGTCTCCGGCCAGCAGACTCCCCACGCAGCAACCCCACACCACCGCAGCCGTCCACCAGCGAGAAACCGACATGCGTTCGTCTCCAAAATGAGAAAATTCGTTCACAACGTTCATTCTAGGTGGTGAGTCAATCCAGTTTTTCTTGGGACAACTCCAAATTCCCACCACGCGGCTAAACTGGTGGTTGGGGGCTGCCTGGTTGAGGGGCTGTCAGACTGTCCCTCGCCTTGGAATCGTCTCCCCCAGTCCCGCTTGGCCTGCTCGTTGATGACCGTCCCGTTGACGTTGATCCTGGCGGGAGGGGGGACCGGAGGCCATCTGACGCCTGGCTTGGCGGTTGCGGCCGAACTTCTCTGCCGCGAACCGGACGCGCGGATCCTGTTTGTCGGCAGCGACCGCCCCATCGACCAGCGATTGCTCGCGGGCCACGAACGCCGTGTCATCACCCCCTTGCCGCTGCAGAGTGCCTGGCGGTCTCCCGGCCGATTTGCCAGGGCATGGTGGCAAGCGCACCGACAGTCTCGGTCTCTGCTGGCCGACGTCCGTCCCCACGTGGTCTGCGGCCTCGGGGGGCTGGCCTCATTTCCCATTGTGCGGGCAGCCCGCCGGGCGGGGGTGCCCACACTGCTCTTGGAGCAAAATGTCATCCCCGGCCGGGCCAACCGTTGGCTGGCGAGGACGGCCCACCGGGTCTGCATCAGCTTTTCAGAGACCAGAGAGTTGCTGCCGTATCCCGACCGCTGCCGCCTGACCGGGAACCCGGTGCGTCCTGCCTTTGCCGCGCTGGCCGCCGTCGAACCCCCTCCAGTGGCCGATCCCCCGACCGTGTTGATTTTGGGGGGGAGCCAGGGAGCCCAGTCATTGAACAACGCCTTGCTCACAGAGCTGCCCCATTCGCCTGCCGTCTGGAAGGAGTTCCACTGGGTGCATCAAACGGGAGAGACCGGCACCGACGACTTGCGGGCCGCCTACCAGCGGGTGGGACTCTCGGCCGAGGTGGCTCCGTTCTTCGCCGACCTGGAACACCGCCTGCCCCAGGCCGCCGTGGTCGTCTCTCGCGCGGGGGCCACCACCCTGGCCGAGTTGGCCTGTGCTGGCGTCGCCCCGATCCTGGTTCCCTACCCCCAAGCGGCCGAAGACCACCAACGGGCGAATGCCCGCGCCTACAGCGCGCAGGGCGGGGCGGTCGTGGTGGACCAGGCGGGGTCCGAACCGTTCCCCCGGCGTTTGACCGACGCTGTGACTCAGTTGCTCAAAGACGAGGCGGCTCGGCGAGAGCTGGCGGGCAATTTGAGACGCCTCGCCCGCCCGCACGCCGCCGCCCGAGTGGTGGATGAGATCTGTCTGATTGCTGGCCGCGGCTGAATGGTGCCCCCCACGATCGCTTCCCGGGATCCCACGTTGTCGCGCACGGGCGGTCCGAACTTCGTTGCAAGTGCTCAGCGATGGGGGGCTTATCGCCCGCGGCGCCACCACAGCAGGGCAGCCAGAGGGGGGCAAAGCAGCCACAGACCCGCCTGGAAATTCCAGGCCATGGCCTGTTCCACGAAGAGCAGGTACAGCAGCAAATACAGCAACGGACGGGTCAGTCCCCCCGAGGCCGGCCGGAATGATGACGAGGTTTGCGTCTCGGGTTCGATCGCCGTCCGACCCAGGGTCACATCCAGTCCGGCCAGCGGACCTTCGCGCAGTTCGTTGGGGGTGAAGTTGGTCAGACGACTTTCGATCGTGTCGAAGTTGACGGCAAACAGTTCCGTCTTCAGCGAAGGGGGCGGAATTCGGGCTTCGTAAATACCCGGTTCGACGGCGGGGCCGAACACGAACCTCGCTTCGGTTCCCTCCACCGATGCCCGCACTTGATCGCGCTCTCCCGCAGGACGCTGGATCTCAATCGAGGCATCCCCCACTGCCACCGGAACAGCCGCTTCGAGACTGTCTCCGACCAGCCGTCCGCGTTGCCCCCCGCGTCCCAGCGCGGCCACCTGTGTGATCTCCTGCACAAGGGGCACGTAACTGGGCCACAGAGGCCAGAGCGACCACTGTTCATCGAGTGACGTCGTCACCAGAATCACCCGACCCAGTCCCAACGGTTTCTCGAGGATCGCCGGCGCACCGTCGTCAAATCGCAGGGCCACGCGGGCACCCGCTTCCTCCCAGCCCGTCACCGCGAACCGGGCGTACGAAATGGTGCTCTCCAACCCAGCATCGGGATTCCCCTGGAAGGCGGCCAGGATCGGGTGGGCGAAATCTCCCGGGTCAAACCGGTACACGCTGTCGCGGACCCCCGGATCTCCCTGTCGCTCTCCCAACCGCGCGGGGAGCAGTCCCTTGCCGTCGCGATACAGCAGATCGTTGTAATCGCGCACCTGCACTTGGTCTCCCACGCCAAACACCACTCCGCCCCCCTGCCGCGCGAAGACCTCGAGCAGGGCCATTTCGCGCTCTGTCAGCCGTCGCACATCGACAAGCCAGACGCAGTCGAACAGCGACAGATCCTGCCCTCCAAAGTCGGTGTCTTTGATGACCACAGGCTCGAGTACGCTGCGCTCACCCGAGGTCAATCCTCCCCGCCGGTTTCGCGGAGCCAGGGCCAACTGCAGGTAGTCGGTCCCCTGACTGGCGCCCCGTCCGCTTCCCCGGCCATTCACGCAGAGCACCCGCACGCGGTCTTTCACCGCCAGTGTCAGCCAACGGCGGTTGTCGAACGGCAGAGAGTCGTCTGCCAACCGCGCCTCGATCCGGTGTGGTCCGGCACTGTCGATCAGCGGAGTGAACAACTCCGAGGTCTCGGCCCCAGCCGCCAGTGAAATGGTCCGACGGTCGACCAGCCGGTCATCCACCAACAATTGCAGGTCGCGGTCAGCGACCGCCTCGCTGCCGAAGTTCCGCAGGCTCACCCGCACCCGGACCGGGCGGTTGGCGATCGGCACCATCTCCAGCGATTCGATGGCCGTGATCCCCACGTTCGCCAGGGCCGGTTCGCCGGTGTCGATCAGCACCAGTTCGGCCGCGTCGCCAATCTTCTTCAGCACTCCCCGCAGGCGGGCCCCTTCATCCCCTGATCCCAGGTCCCAAGTGGCGCGCTGGAAGTCGCTCAGCAGATACACCTCCTTGCGGGAGATTTCGGGAACAGACTTCAGGAGGGGCACGGTCTCTTCCAGCCCAGTCAGCAGCCCAGCCGAGGCGGGCGACACCTCCAGCCGGTCGAGTTCCTCAAGCACCGAGGAGGCACTGAACGACGGCGTCTGCACAATCACCCGCGGGGGCAGGCTCGACAGCCGGACGAGGTTGAGGGCGTCGCCTGGCTGCGAGCGCTCGATAATTTCCCGCGCGAGGCGCTGGGCGCGAGAGAACAGTTCCTCATCCCCGGCCCGGGCTCCCAGACTGGCCGAGGCATCAAGCACCAGCACACGGTGCACCGGCAATCCCGCCTGAAAGAACGTGCCAGCCTGCTTCACGAGCGGCTCGGCCAGGGCCAGCACCGCCAGCAGAATCAGCAGCATCCGCAGGGCCAACAGCAGCAGTTGCTCAAGCCGCAGGCGACGCGCGTTCTTGCGGGCCGCCTCCAGCAGGAACTTCATCGCCGCCCAGGGGGTCTCGCGGAATTTCCGGCGATACAGCAGGTGAATCACCAACGGCGCGCCGGCCAGACCCACCCACCACAAGAGCGAGGGAGAGGCGAACAGATTGGCGAGCCAGGGAAACATCGGGGGGCAATCCTCGTCTAGCGTGCCGGTTGCCGGCGCCGCGCGCGGGCCGAGAGAAACGTCCGCAAGGCCAGATCGAGCGGTTGATCAGTCCGCAGCAGCACATGATCCATGTTCAGATCGCGGCACAGCGCGCCCACTTCGCCCAGGAATCCCTCGAACTCGCGCTGGTACGCCTCGCGCAGCGACCTTGGTTCGGTCATCAGTTCGGGCAGCCCTTCGAGTCCTTTGAACAGCGTGGGGTCGGCAAACGGAAAATCCTGCTCGGCCGGGTCGATCACCTGCAGCACAATCACCTCCTGCCGCCTGTGCCGCAGGTGTTTCAGCCCCAGCCGCAGCGCCTCGACATCATCAAACAGATCACTCAACAGCACCACCACTCCCCGCTGGCGGATTCGTTCGGCCAATTCATGCAGAATGGGGCCCAGCGCGGTGTCATCTCCCGTACCGTCGGTCTCCATCACGTGGCACAACTGCTTGAGATGCGTCGGCTGGGCGGCGGCCCGCACGAAGCTGCGGACCCCACGGTCGAAAGTCGCCAGTCCGACGGCATCCTGTTGGTTCAGCACGAGGTAAGACAGCGCCGCGGCAACGTGCCGGGCATAGTCGAGTTTCGAGAGGGCTGCCCCGTCCGAGCGATAGCTCATCGACTCGCTGGTGTCGAGCAGGAACCAGCAGGCGAAGTTGGTCTCCTCCTCGTACTGCTTCAGATAGATCCGATCCGACTTGCCAAACACCTTCCAGTCGACGTACCGCAGGTCGTCGCCAGGAACGTATTCGCGGTGCTCGGCGAACTCGATCGAGAAGCCGCGGAACGGACTCTTGTGCAGCCCCGAAACATACCCCTCCACGATCAGCCGGGCCTTCAGATCGAGGCCATTCAGCTTCGCGAGAGTTGCGGGGTCGAGATACCGCTGGTGGGCTTCCATCAACCGTCAGGCCGTCTTGAAGACCGGTTCGAACGACTTGCCCGGTGCCAGAGATTGCGGATCCTGCGGGATCATCGCGGCGAGGCGGGCGACGATGTCGTCGGGGCGAATTCCCTCGGCCTCGGCATTGAAATTCGTCATCAGGCGGTGCCGCAACACCGGGGCGGCCACAGCCCGCCCGTCTTCGGTCCCCGCGTAAGGGCGGCCATGCAGCACAGCCCGCGCCTTGGCCCCCAGCACGAGGTATTGGCTGGCCCGCGGACCCGCCCCCCAACTGACGTACTTCTTCACGAAGTCGGGAACGTCCGCTCCGCGGTTGCGGGTCAGACGGGTGAACTGCATCGCGTAGCGGATCACATGATCGGCCACCGGCACCCGCCGCACGAAGTGCTGCAGGTCGCCAATCTCTTTTTGTGACAGGGTTTTCGAGGTGCGCGGAGCCAGGTCGGCCGTGGTCTGCCGCACAATCTGAAACTCCTCATCCTCGGTGGGATAATCGACCTGCACATTGAACATGAAGCGGTCGAGCTGCGCCTCCGGCAGGGGATAGGTCCCCTCCTGCTCGATCGGGTTCTGAGTGGCCAGCACGAAGAAAGGTTCGGGCAACTGGTGGCGTTTGCCCCCGACGGTCACTTGGTGCTCCTGCATCGCCTCCAGCAGGGCGGCCTGGGTCTTGGGCGGGGTGCGGTTGATTTCGTCGGCCAACACCACATTGGCGAAAATCGGCCCTGGCAAAAACCGGAACGCCCGGGTTCCGCTGGTCTTGTCTTCCTGGATGACCTCGGTGCCAGTGATGTCGGCCGGCATGAGATCGGGGGTGAACTGCACCCGGCTGAACGACAGGTCGAGGCAATCGGCCAGCGTGCGAATCAACAGGGTTTTCGCCAGACCGGGCACCCCGACCAGCAGACAGTGCCCCCCGGCGAACATCGCGACGAGGATTTCCTCAATCACCTGCTGCTGCCCCACGATGACTTTGCCGACTTCCGCGTGGATCCGTCGGTAGGCCTCTCCCAGTCGACGGACAGAATCGAGATCGGCCTCGGCGGGGGGGGCCAGGGAAGAATCGGCGTCGCTCACGAGCCAGGACTCCGGGTGCGGGGGACTGCGGATTGCGGTGAGGGAGCATCTTGACACCCCCCCGTCAAACTTGTCAAACAGCGGTTTGCCGTCGGGGATGGCCCGATCCGACCGGTTCCCTGCGGGCAGGGGGGCGGCGTTGAGTTGTTCCCCGTACCCATTATCATAGGCCTTCACCCGTTCTTCATCCGCCGGTTGTCGTTTTCGAATGTCTTCTTCCGATGTTCCCCCGTCTTCCACGGGGGGTCCGCGCCCCCTGGCGTTTCAGTCGCCCCAGGGAGATCTGGCGTTGTTGGCGGGCTCGGCCAGCCCCCTGCTGGCCCAGGCGATCGCCCGCGAACTGGGGGTGCCCCTCTCCCCGGGACAGGCCCAGTATTTCAGTGAGGGGAACGTCTTCGTGCGCGTGCTCGAAAACGTGCGTGGGCGGGATGTCTTCGTCATCCAGGGGGTGCATTACCCCGTCAATGACAACTTCATGGAGCTGCTGTTCTGGATCGACGCCCTGCGGCGGGCCAGTGCCCAGCAGGTGACGGCGGTCATTCCGTTTTTCTCCTACGCCAAGGGAGACAAGAAAGACGAGCCCCGGGTGTCGATTCGGGCGCGGGTGTGTGCCGACGCTCTCGAAGCGGCGGGCTGCGACCGCGTGCTCACCATGGACCTGCACAGTCCGCAGATCCAGGGGTTCTTCCGGATTCCGGTCGACCATCTCTACAGCCGGAATGTGCTGTGCGAGCACATCAAGTCGCTGGGCATTCCCGACCTCGTGGTGTGCAGTCCCGACATTGGCTTCGCCAAAGACGCGTCGGCGTTCGCCAACCTGCTGGGGGTGCCAATGGCCATTGGGCACAAAACCCGACCGGCCCACGACGAGAAGGCGGTGGTGCGGGACCTGATTGGCGACGTGAAGGGGAAGAACGTGTTGTTGGTGGATGACTTTACCATTACGGGTGGTACGCTGATCGCGATGGCCGACGTCCTGAAGTCGCGTGGCGCGAACAGCATCTACGCTGCGGTGACCCACGCCGTGCTGTCGCGCGGGGCAGCGACGAAGATCGGGGCCAGCTCCATCAAGCAGATGTTCGTGACCGACACGATCGAGTACCGCATGGAGCCGTTTCCGCCGAACATCTCCGTCGTCTCCATCGCCCCGCTGTTCGCCCAGGCGATCCGCTCGATCCACGACCGCACCAGCATCAGCGATCTGTTCCACGCCCGGCCGATTCCGCGGCGGTGAAGCATTCGAGGGACCCAGGTCGGAGGGCTGCCTCACTCCGCTGGCAGCGGAACCTGCTGCGAGGTCTGCAGGTAGCCGACGAGGTCGCGGATCTGGTCTTCGGTGAGCGTCCCCAGCAACCCCTCGGGCATCAGTGAGGCATCGGTCTGGCGAATCTCGTCGATGTCGTCCTTCGCCACGAAGACCGACTCCGTCTGCGTCTGCACGGTCAACACCTTGTCGGTCTTCCCCACGACCACACCGTTCAGCACCCGTCCATCCTTCAGCGCCAGCACCGACATGCGGAAGTCGGTGGCCACGGCGGCGGTCGGATCGACGACGTTCTCGAGCAGGTAGTCGAGATTCTTGCGGTTCCCCCCGGTCAGGTCCGGACCGGCGTTCTTCCCCTGGCCGTACATCACGTGGCAGGTGGCGCACGTCTTCTGGAAGAGCACCCGTCCCTGTGAGACATTCGCCTCGGCCAAACGTTCGGGGGTCAGTTGCGATTTCAGCCGGGCCATCAACGCCTG
>JBKCTR010000592.1:0-3767 GCA_046318755.1 Planctomycetaceae bacterium | reverse complement strand
GTTTATATGTGTCGCTTATGAGGGAAGCCTCAGAGAAATTCAATGGCAGACCACAACGTTCGGAGAGGAGTTGCGGCGACTGGGGATCGACTTTGAGTCGCAGCTCAGCCCGGAGGCCCCCGAGACCCTCTGGGCGGACCTCAATCGCTTTCACAATCACAGTTCGTCCCCGGAGTTCAAGATCAGTGTCCGTCCCTCCTGCATTGTCGAGGTTTTGGTCGCGGGAACCCAACTGGGATTCTCGCTCTCATCCCATGCGGGCTCGGGCATCTGCTGGGGAAGAACCGCCGACGGGCTCTCGGCGGCGAACGATGTGGACCGTGTGTTGCAACTCCGGCGAATCGTCGAAAAGCTTCAAGGACATCTGCGTTGGCTCGGTGGCCCCACAGCCTCGGGTGGCTTGCCTGCCAGCTCGCCACTCCCCGGGGGGACGGAACTTCTCCTACACAAGCTGAAGCAACAACTCGATCCGCAGGGAATCCTGTTTCCATGCGGTCCCGCCAACTCTTCTCAGACTCCATGACCCCCTCTCCACCGTCCCAACACTCCGTCGGCTCAGCCCCCCCCTCCGCAGATCGCACGGTGGGTGCGGACATCGACTACGAACGGTTCCTCGACTGTGTGCACTGCGGGCTTTGCACCGCTTCATGCCCGACCTACCTGGAAACCGGCGATGAGAACAACTCGCCGAGGGGGAGGATCTATCTCATGCGGGCCGTGGTCGACGGACGGATCGACCTGTCGCCACGGGTTCAGAATCACCTTGATCTCTGTCTCGATTGCCGTGCGTGTGAGACCGCCTGCCCCTCGGGCGTTCAATACGGGCGACTGATTGAACCGTTCCGAGCCGATCAGAAGCGGGCCTCAGCGAGGCGGGGTCAGCCGGAGAACGCCGACTGGTTCCATCGTCTCGTCCTGTATGGCCTGTTCCCTGTTCGTCAGCGGATGCGGTGGGCCCTTTGGCCCGCCAGAATCGCCCAAACACTTGGTCTGGATCGCCTCGCCGAAACCACCGGCCTGGTTCGGCTGCTGCCCGAGCGACTGCGGCGGATGCAACGACTTCTGCCCCGCCTTGTTCCAGGAGGTCCGGCTCTTCCGGCGGTGCTCCCCGCCATCGGCCCCCGCAGGGCCCGTGTGGCACTGTTCACGGGATGCGTGGCCGATGCCGTGTTCAGGCATCAGCACTGGGCCACGGCCCGTGTGCTTCAACAGAACGGCTGCGAGGTCGTCATTCCACCGGCACAGAGCTGTTGCGGGGCCATTCACTATCACTCCGGTGCCGACCAGCCCGCCATCGAGCTGGCGCGTAACAACCTCGCCACCCTCAATCCCGCCGAGGTGGACGCCATCATTGTCAATGTGGCCGGTTGCGGCTCGATGCTGAAAGATTACGGGCACATCGTCCGTGAGCTGCTGCCCGACGACACGCGGCTGCACGCTTCGCTGGACCAGTTTTCCAGCCGGGTCCGCGACATCTCCGAGTTTCTGATGGAATTGGGTTTGGTTCCACCTCCCGGTGAGTTGCCGCTGCGCGTGGTCTATCATGACGCTTGTCACCTGGTGCACGCCCAGAAGATCCGGGAACAACCCCGGCAACTGTTGAGCCAGATTCCGGGGCTGCAATTGTTGCCGATTCGCGAACCGGAAATCTGTTGCGGCGCCGCGGGGAGCTACAACCTGACCGAGCCGGAGATGTCAGATCGGCTGGCAACACGGAAAATCGAAAACATGCTGGCGGCCGACCCTCAAGTCATCGCGTCGCCGAATGTCGGTTGTACGATGCAGCTCGAGGCGGGATTTCGCCAGGCAGGCCGCAAGATCTGGGTTGCCCATCCGATGGAGTTGTTGGACCTCAGTTACCGACGCAAGCCCGCCCCCCTTCCCTCATGATGGCTGTCGAGATGTCGCAGAGTGGCCAAGAACCGCGGATCCAGGCGGTCGTCTTCGACCTTGATGGATTGATGTTCAATTCCGAGGACATCTTTCATGAAGTGGGTCAAGCCACGCTGCGTCGGCGCGGGAAAGAGTTGACGAAGGAACTGCACTCCCAAATGTTGGGACGTCGGGCTCCCGAGGCGATGCAAATCTGCATCGAGTACCATTCTCTTCCCGATACGGTCGAAGATTTGTTGCGAGAGACCCGCGAGCTGTTTGAGCAGTTGTCGACCCTCCACCTGGCCCCGATGCCCGGACTGCATCGCCTGCTGGATCACATCGAAGAGCACGAATTGCCGAAAGGGGTCGCCACCTCGTCTGGTCGAAGTTATCTGGAACGGATGCTGACCAGATTCCAACTGCAGTATCGGTTTGACCTCACGCTCACGGCGGAGGATGTCACCCAGGGGAAACCCAATCCCGAGATTTATCACAAGGCGGCCGAGCGCTTGGGAATCCCCGTGACTGAAATGTTGGTGCTCGAAGACAGCCATGCCGGAACCACGTCGGCGGTCAGGGCGGGCGCGGTTGCCGTCTCGATTCCCAATCGCCACACCAGGCATCTCGATTTTGGACACGCGCACCGGGTCGTATCGCAACTGGACGATCCGATACTGCTGCGGTACGTCTCGGGCAACTCCCGCAAGTCAACAAGAAGACCGTCATGATTCGATTGGGCAGTCCAGCCAGAGAACAGCCAAGACGCTGGAATGGGATTTTCGGCCCCCACCAGGAGTTTGAGCAGCCTCTCGCAAGAGCTCAAACAACGCATCCATTTGTCGTCCACCCACATCGACAATTCGCCGAGACAAGGTGGAATTTCCCATTGGAATGAGTGGTCCGCCGGAAAGGTCTGACAACGAACATGCGCGTGGTTCATGCGTTGGTCGCGGTTTTGATTGGCCTCGTGGCTTTCTATGCCGCGGTGGTCGCACTCAAGCCAGGTGCCTCGTCCCCAGAGGTCACCTCCGTCAATCAGGGTTCGCCCAATTTGGAATTAGGAAGTGGTGCCGCTCTCCCGGTCCATGCACCTCCTCGGCTGACCTACTGGCCCCGCATCTCCGCCGCCCCCCCGTATCCGAAAGTGGTCATCGAACGGGAGGATTTTGACTTTGGCCGGATCGAAGTGGGGGATCAACAGGAACAAACTTTTATCATCCGCAATGATGGTGAGGCCGAACTCGAGATTTCGCAGGGAGACACAACCTGTGAATGCACTGTGAGCCGGATCCAGAACAACCGCATCCCGCCACATCAATCCACCCGATTCACCCTGAGGTGGAGTCCCAAGACTCCCTCGGATCCCGAAGAGAAGGGAGCCGAGATTCGGACCAATGATCCAGACAATAAATCGATTCACCTGCGGATTTTTGGAGCGGCTTATCGTCGGTTCGTGGTGCAGCCCGAGCGTGAATGGATGGTGGGAGAAGTCTCGGAGGAAGGCAGCAACGACGTGACGGGCCACATCTTTTCTCCACTCGTTGATCGACTCGACGTGGAGCGATTGGATTTCAATCCGAATCTGATGTCGGTCGAGGTGCGGCCAGTTGATGTTGCCGAGCAGACAGAGTCGCGCGCCCGATCGGGTGTGGCATTTTTGGTCACTCTGCCCAAGCACGGCCCCTTGGGAGAATTCAGCCTGCCGCTGGGTATTGTTTTGGACATCCCCGAAAAACTTCGAGATGGGGGAGTCGCCGGTCCCACGCGGGTCGATGTGCGGGTGACAGGTCGCCGTCAGGGCCCCCTGCGTCTGTTGGGGCAGGATTTCCTGCCGCGCGAAGGAGTTGTTTCGCTGGGATCCTTCGATTCCTCCCAGGGACGCCGTGTGAACC
>JBKCTR010000591.1:0-2383 GCA_046318755.1 Planctomycetaceae bacterium | reverse complement strand
GCGGGGGGCCCCGGGGCCCACCCACACCGTAGCGCCCGCGGGGGGTTTGGCCGGGGGGGGGGCCCCGTTGTACCCCTCCCGGGCGGGGGGGGCGCACCCGGGGGCCCGGGTTTGGGGGCGGGCGGGAGCCGCACCCGGCTTCATCGGGGAACCGCAAAATGGACACTCCACCGCATCATCGTCGAGCACCGACTGTTTGCAGGTGGGACAGATCGCCAGTTCCATGACGGAATTCTCAAAAAGCGGGAGTGCACAAGGGTTTTCGAACCCACAACCACAACCTCAGGATACCCGTTCACTGATGACTTGACCAGTATTCCCACGCTCCCCGCAACAGGATTGCCAACCACTGTCCGGCCGGTGTCGGACCAGGTTGGAAACCCGCTTCTCGAACCGGTCACTGGGCCGAGGGGTCACTGGGCCGAGGGGTCAACGGGCCGAGGAGTCACCGTACCGAGGGATTGTCGCTGGGTGTGGTCGTTGGTTCACTGGAGGTGAGCGTCCGGGGTTTCCAGAGCAGGAAGACGGGCAGACCGGTGGCCACGAGCACGAGGCCGGGCCACGTGCTGGCGGGACGGTAGGCAATGAGGATGGCCAAGATCGCCCCCGCACCCAGCAGGTAGCCCGCCGGCAGCCAGGGAAAGCCCCAGGCCTCGACGGGCCGCGGTGCCTGTGGACGACTGCGGCGCAGCCGAAACAGCCCCGCGATCGTCAGCATGTAAAATATCAACGCGGCGCTGACCACATAATCCAGCAGATCTCCGTAAAGATTTCCGTAGGTTTGCTTCGTCGCATCAAATGTGCGGGGCAAGACCAGCAGCGACGACCAGATCCCTTGCAGCAGCAGCCCAAACGCTGGAGTACCCGCATTGTTGAGTCGGGTCGCCCCGCGGAAAAACAAGCCATCGCGGGCCATCGCGAAATAGGCCCGGGCTCCCGAGAGAATCAATCCGTTGTTGCAACCCAGGGTCGAGATCAGAATCACCAGCGCCATCAAGCGGGCGCCCCAGGTGGGAAAAACCCGGCTGAGGAGCTCGGTGGCCACCCGGTCGGCAGGGGCGGCCGCAATCTCCGACAGGCTCAGCCCTCCCAGGTAGGCGATGTTCGCCAGCAGGTACAGCCCCGTGACGGCCAGCGTCCCCAAAGCCATCGACAGCGGCAGATTTCGCCGCGGCTGCTCGACTTCTTCGGCCGCGAAAGAGATCACATGCCACGAGTCGGCCGAGAACAGCGAGCCCACCTGGGCCACTGCCAGGGCCACCAGCAGCCCCCAGGTCGTCTCGGCTGTCAGGCCGGGGGCGACCGAAGCAACCGGGTGACGCTCCCAAAAGTGTTGCCCATGGTCGCGGACCAGCTCGGGGTTCCAGGCTGCGAACCCCCCCACCAGGATCAGTCCGATCAGCCCACCCGTCTTGGCCAGAGTGAACACATTCTGGACCAATTTGCCGTACTGCAGACCGCGCATGTTGATCAGGGTCAGGACGCCGATCAGGGCAATGGCCGTGGCCTGCACGGTCGAGAGGGACAGGGCATAGCCGGAACTGAGATGGACGGGAGGGATCAGATAGTTCGACTCCTGGAACCAGGGGAACAAGACTCCCGCGAATCGGGCGAACGCCACCGCCACCGCCGCGATGGTGCCGGTCTGAATGACCGTGAACAGCGTCCACCCGTAAAGGAAGCCGGTGAGGGGTGACCACGCTTCACGCAGGAAGACGTATTGCCCTCCCGCATGCGGGAACATGCCGGCCAACTCTCCGTAGACCAAGGCACCGCAGACGGTGAGCAGACCGGTCAGCAGCCAGGCGGCCAACAGCCAGCCAGGACTCCCCAGCAGCCGCACCATGTCGGCCGAAACAATGAAGATGCCCGACCCAATCATCGAGCCCATCACGATCATCGTGCAGTCGAACAGACCGAGATGATGGCTGCGCGAGGGGGCAGTGTTCGAGGCCGGGGAGTTGTCGGCAGGCGCGGGGGAAGGAGAATCGGAGGGCATCTGCTGCTCTTTCGCGGGAGCAAACCCGGTGCGAGTCGGGGGGGCCGGGGTTTCGCTCGGGACAAGCCCCGCGGCTGAGCCTGTTGGGCGCCGAGGTGGCACCTCTGCCAACTCACTGGGCCGCTCCGACATGACGGCTGCGAGCGGGGCAATCACTCCCGAGCACCGACGTCACAGCATCGTCAAATGTCGAACCTGTCGTCGCGAGTCCACCGCGCTGGTCGGTTGGCCTTCCTCACGCGTTGGCCGGCGGGATCGTTAGCGGGGCCGAGCCGGAGAATTCGGGGCGGGCTCTGGCGATTCCTCCAGGCAGGCGGCCGAGAGATTGGCGTCCTGACACAGCTCTTCCCGGACGATGTTGTATTGTCCAGGAGCATCCACCCC
>JBKCTR010000590.1:0-4123 GCA_046318755.1 Planctomycetaceae bacterium | reverse complement strand
CCGTGGGCGTCTGGAACGGCTGGGACCGACCCGCACTTTTCCCGAGCGGGGGGTCGAGCGGCTCGCTGAGATCGACACCGAGATCCAGCAGGTGAAGGGGCGTGGTCGGCGCCTATTGACTCGCCTGCGGAAGCGGGGCGGATTCCAACCTCGTTCGAAGCTGAGCCTTTCCGAGGCGGCAGCCCTGCACGGGTTTGTGTCGCAGCGTACCTGGTTTGTCGAAGTGAACCGCCAACGACAGCAGGCCCAGCAGCGACTGCGCCAGAAACAGGCTCATTTGGCGGAACTGCGCCAGAGGCATGCCGAGGGCTGGAGCCTCGATGCTTTGCGGGCACTGGATCAGTCTGTCGAGAGCGAGGCCCGCTTGTGGGAATTGGGGCGCGCTTTGGAGCGGGATCGGCGCCTGCTGATAAGACTGCGCCGATTGCGCCTGCGATTGTTGGGCCGATTGGAGGAGACGGAAAAGACCCTGCGTGAAGGGCGACGGGGATTGCCAGCCAACACGTTCGATGCTGCATTGCAATCGGTCCAGAGCCGGTTGAGCGTCAGTCCGCGGACCACCACACTGCGGGCCCGAGAACAGGCGTTGGTGGAGCAATTGAAATCGCTGGGCGGGGTGGAAGCGGGGCCTGCGGAACACCGGTCTCCCACGCCACTGCCGGTGTGGTTGAACTGGATTGTCTCGGTGCTGTTCTTCCTGGGCATTATGGTGGCTGGTTGGGGGTTCATCGCCGGGGTCGAGACCAGCACCATCGCCGGACTGATCTACCTGTTTCTCGGACTGACTTTTGGCGGCATCGCCTGGGGTCTGAAGAGCCAGTACGAGTTCGATCGGTTACGGGGCCAGGCAAGTCTGGCTCACCGGAAACAGCAGGTCGAGCACGACCTTCTGGGAGTACGCACCCAGCTTAGAAGCTTGTCCGACCCGGTGCCTGCCGGCGATTCGGCCGCGGCGCGACGGAACCCCATGGACCAGCATTCCAAGGGGGCCAGCCCGGCCGCCCCTTTGGCTTCCGAAACGACCGATCTGGGTCAACTGGCAGGGCAGTTGTCCCGTCTGGAGGAATTGGCTTCGCTCGAGCGGAAAGTCGCGCGTTTGTCGGCCGCTGACAAGCGACTTCGGCAGAAGTTGCGGACGCACCGCGCACAGTGGCGGTCGACACGGCAGGCATGGAGCGATCTGCTGTGCGGGTTGGGCTTCGCGGTGAACTGGAACACCTCTGAAGTCTTTGCCAGTTGGCAGTCGCTGGCCCGGGTGACCGAGTTGGTGCGTGAGAACGATCAACTGTCCGATCAGTTGGAAACGATGGACCAACTCTGGCGTTCGGTCGAGACCAGTGTTGCCAATCTGACCCTGAGGGCTCCTCCGCCGCAATCCTCAACCCGTGAGGCGTTGGAGCAGATTGACAACTGGTGCGATCTGCTGACGGTCTGGCAGGAGGATCAGATCGCTCGACGGGCATGGCGCGAAAAATCGTCGGGGATCCGCCGTTCACTGCGGCGGCTGCGGCGGCGGTTGCGGCACCTGGAGGACGCTCGTCAGGCCTTGTGGGTGCAGGCCGGAGCCGGTGACCGGACCGAGTTCCTGGCGCTCTCGACGGAAGTCGAACAGCGTTTTGGGTTGCGGCGGGAAATCGCCGAGGCCGAGCAGACCCTGGCCCGACTCAGCCGGGACTGCCCCGAAGCCCACGCTCTGGTGGCCCAATTCGAGGCGAACCACGAACCGGAGTCGGCGGCGGAATTGTCGGCGGTCGAAGCCGAATTGGCCCGCCAGGAGCGCGAGTTGGCGGTCGCCCACGATGAGTTGGCGGAACTCGATCTGGAATTTGAGGCCTGGTCGAACGATGCCACTTTGGCCGATCTGCGGTTGGATCTGCAGTTGGTCGAGCAGCAATTGGATGATGAGGTGCAGACCCAGGCGGCGATGAACGTGGCCGAGGTTTCTCTTGATTCTCTTTGTCTTGCGTTTGAACGGCGCACCCAGCCCGAGACCCTGTCGCTGGCCTCTGGTTTCCTGGAGCGGTTGACCTGTGGGAAGTACCGCCGGGTGTGGACGCCTCTGGGAGAGCGTCAACTGCGGGTGGAAGATTCGTTTGGTCACTCCGCGCAGGTCGAAACCCTCAGCCGTGGTGCCCGCGAACAACTGTACCTGGCGATCCGGCTGGCGGTGATTCAAAGATTGTCGCGGGCGGGACTCGAGATGCCCCTGCTGCTGGACGACGTGTTTGTGAATTTCGATGCTCCCCGGACCGAGGCTGCGATTGACCTGCTGCACGAGGTGGCCGAGGGGGGGCAACAGGTGCTGTTCTTCACCTGCCACCCACATGTGGTGGCCCAGTTCGAGGAGCGGGGCATGCGTCCCGTTTGGCTCCATCGACTCCAGGGGGGCGTTCCACTCGAGCGACGCGCCGGCTGAGTGGCTGAATTGTGGTCAGCCCCTGGGGCAAGTCGACTTGCTGAGGTCGCACGAACGGGGTGATGCCCTGCAGACTTGGGCAGGCCCCTCGGGGGCAGGCCTGGGCTGGGAACACACGATCTGTGGTAACGAGCTCCGGCGGAACAACCGATCGGCATTCGGGTGCGAACGAGATTCCTGGCACAGGCCCCACCGGGCCCCGTGGAGGGGGCCTGGGTGAGCCTCAGCCGACTTCGCAGTCATTCCCCAGGAGCGATCAATGTGGCATGATGATCGTCCCGTCGGGCCGTGTGTGAGGATGTGGCCGGTCGCTGTCAGCCGGTCCCGGTGATCGTGGGCGGAGGAATTGGAACCGACTTTTCTCCCTGGTGGACAAGGTCTTGCGGAACACGTCGCTGCAGCCCGGGGACTTGACGACTGGCGGTTCAGGGCTGTCCCCCGGGACCCCCGGTCGAGTGGACCGATCCGGGAGAGATGACGCGCTGTGGATCCGTGCCGCCTGGTTCGTGTGGCTGCTGCTGGGATTGCGGTTGGCAGGGCGGGGGTTCGATCCCGACGAACTGGAGCATCTGCATGCCGCCTTTTGCCTGCAGGCGGGACAGCTTCCCTATCGCGATTTCTTCGAACATCACGCACCCGCCCTGTACTGGCTGGCCCAACCGGTGTTGTTCTTGACTGGGCCTCAATTGAGCGCCCTGTGGATTCTGCGACTGGGGATGTGGTCGCTGTCGACGCTGACGGTGCTGGCGACTGCGCGCATCGCCAGGCGGGTGCCCGGTGGGCCTTTCGCGAGCATAGTCCCCGGCCTGTTGTTGGGGAGTTCGATTCTGTATTCGAAGGGAGTGGAATTCCGTCCGGATGTTCCCGCCATGTTGCTGCTGATATGGGCGTTGGAGCGGGGACTGCATTTCACGGAACAGCGTCTTGCCGGTCGGTCGCTGCCAGCGGTGATTTGGTCCCCCTGGATCATTGCGATGTGTGCCGGGGGGGCGACCCTCTTCACACAGAAGGCGATTGTTCCGGTGGTGTCCCTGGGGGTGGCCTCGTGGCTGTTCGAATTGATGGCCTCTCGCGCTGTCCGCTGGCCCACCCTGCTGAGTTGGATGCTGGGTGGGGTGTTGGTTTGCTGGAGTGGGGTGCTGCTGGGCTACTGGTGGGTGGACGGAGCCGGCGCGCTGGTCGATTCGACCGTATTCCAACTGGTGAGATGGTCGGTTCCCAGTGAGAAGCTGCCCACATTTCGGGCCACACTGGCGGCCGACTTGCTGATCTGGTGGATGGCGGTGGTGGGGGGAGTCACGGGACTGGCTTGGCCTGTCGTCCGATGTCTTTCTTGGCGCATGCCTGGGGGGAGCATCCTGACCGGTTCGTCCCCCTCGGCCCGTCACGCGGAGGCTGATGATCACGCCCCCTCATCGATCCAACCGGCCAGCGGGGGCATTTCCCCACCGGGTTCGACGGGGGGAGAGCCGGAGAGTGACTTGTGCGAAACAGGGCGAGTTCCGCCTTTTCCTGGAGCGTGCTGCTCTCCTTCCGACGCCGGGGCTTGTTCCGTCACAGCCCCCCTGGTGTTGCTGGCAACCGTGGGCTGCGTGGGCTCATTGATGGTGGTGAAGGCGACGTTCCCCCAATATTACCTGCTGTGGTTTCCCTGGCTGGTGTTGGCGGCTGGTGTCGGTGGGCGGGCGCTGTTGACCGGGAGTCACA
>JBKCTR010000589.1:0-2482 GCA_046318755.1 Planctomycetaceae bacterium | reverse complement strand
AGGGGCTGGGGTCGCGCCGGGGCTCACCCGGGAGATCACAAGGAGGGGAAAGTCTGTGCTGCTGACGCGTACGATCCGTCGCAAGCTGCTGTTGGGACTGGGCATTGTTTTGGCGATGCTGGTCTTTCTGTCCGCGGGGAGCCTGCTGGGCCTGTCGGCCTATAAGCAGTCGATCCGCGAACTGGAGTTTGAGATCAGCGAAGCCCCCCAGCGGATGCAGTTGATCGAGCAGATTGCCCGTCTGCAGTTCCCCCTGCGGCGGACTCCCCGAGATGTGATCCAAGCCCGCATTCAGCGCGAACTGCTGCTGGAGCAGGCCGAGGCGGTCCGCGAGAGCCTGCACGACTTCCATCGCCGTTGCGACAGTCTACCTGGCAGCCCCGACCTGCAGCGCCAACTGGCGGTGATGCACCCGATGCTGAACCGCCTCGAAGAGCAGCTCGACGTGCAGATCGACCGGACCGACGCTCTCGAAGAACTCGACGGACGTCCCGAGCGGGTGGCCGAGTTGCAGGCGCGCGCGGTCGAGATGCTGTCGCAAGCCATCGAAATTCCCGACCCGGTCGACAGCCCCGCCCGCTCGCTGGCCCGGGCCAAGCGAGTCTATCGCACCGCGTCGGTGACCGTTGCCGTCAGTGCCTCGATCTGCCTGCTGCTGTTTCTGTTCCTGCTGCGGCAGGGTTATGTCTGGATCTTCGACCCGATCCGGCAACTGCACCAGGGAGCGCTGCGCGTGGCCCATGGCGATTTCGACTACCGCGTGCGGCTGAAGACCCGCGATGAAATGGCCGAGTTGGCCGAGGCGTTCAACCAGATGACCGCCCGCTTCCAGGAAATCGCCGGCGACCTCGACCGGCAGGTGCAGGAACGCAGCCGGCAGTTAGTGCGGTCGGAACGTTTGGCTGGCGTCGGCTTTCTGGCGGCGGGGGTGGCCCACGAGATCAACAACCCCCTCTCGGCCGTGGCCATGGCGGCCGAGTCGCTGGAATCGCGCCTGGATGAGATTCTGCCGGGGGCCGACCCGGCGGATCGCCAGTTGGTCGAGACCTACCTGCGGCTGATCCAGAACGAATCGTTCCGTTGCCGGGAGATCACCGAGCGGCTGCTCGATTTCTCACGCGGACGCGATGCCAAGCGCGAGTCGACCGACCTCACCCACCTTGTGAGCGAGGTGGTGGCGATGGTGAAGTACCTTGGCAAGTACCGCGACAAGACCATCGACTTCCCCGCGGGGGCAGCGTGTTATGCCGAGGTGAATGGTCCCGAGATCAAGCAGGTGGTGCTGAATCTGGTGGCCAACGGTCTCGATGCGATGCAGTCTGGGGGGCAGATGCAGATTCAGTTGCGCGAGCAGACCGACCATGTAGTGCTGGAGATTCGCGATGATGGCTGTGGACTGTCGGCCGAGGTGATGGAACACATGTTCGAGCCGTTCTTCACCAGCAAGCAGGCGGGGCAAGGGACCGGGCTGGGGCTGTCGATCAGCCACCGGATCATCAGCCAGCACGGGGGAACGATCTCGGCCAGCAGCCCGGGGTTGGGCCAGGGGACGACGTTCGCCGTCCGGCTGCCCCGGCGGGCCAATGCCCGGCGCGCCGCCGCCTGAATCAGACTGTCCCGAATGGCCGCAGAGTGCCCGCCAAAATGGGGGACTCAGTGGGGGTCATCAGATCACTATCCACGCCCCACCGATCAGTAGGTGCAGCACGCCGATGCCCAGGGCGGCCGCCAGCAGGGGAAGACCCCACTTGCGAATCGCCTCGGCGGCGGGGGCTCCCAGGATGCCCACCCGCTCGACCGCATCGACCCCCACGTAGAGGGCGACGGCCCCCATCGCCAACGAGACCAACAGGCCAAACAGAATCCAGCCCTGGAGCAACCACCACGCGGCCAGCAGTCCCAGCACCATTCCCCAGACCGGCATGGGGACAGTCTCGATCTTGTCGCGCAGGTGGGCCAGGCGATCGAAGCGGTTGAGCACGGGCGCGCGCGCCTTCACCAGACCCACCAGCACCGCCCCCGCCAGCAGCAGCAGTTGCCACAACCGGCTGAAGAGACTGGCGTTGGTCAGCGTCCCGCCGAACAGAGAGATGGGGGTGATGCTCGAACCCCAGCCGGTCGGGTCATTGGTAGGTTGACGTTCGGCCGTCTCACCAGCGGCGGGTGTGGCCGTGTCGCTGGTGCGTCGCCGGGCGGAGGTTGCCGCCCGACCCGCTTCATCCACGGGTGCTGAATCGTCCCGCTCGGCGAGCTCGCCAGTACGACCCGAGCGGGGGTTGCGCGGTGGGGGTGCGTCTTCTTCGAGAGGGACCTCGACTTCGAGCGTTCCCCGCTCCTTCAATTTTTGTTCGTGCACCCGGCGGAAGAGAGCCAGCCGTTTGCGGTAGCGTTCCGTGGTCTCGGTGCCGATGGCGGTGGCGGTCGATGACTCCTGCAGCAATTGGTCGATGCGCCGCAGCGTGGAAGCACCACCGGTCTGGAT
>JBKCTR010000588.1:0-2305 GCA_046318755.1 Planctomycetaceae bacterium | reverse complement strand
CTTCCGGCTGGTGGACGAGTGGTTCATCAACATGGACTGGCGGGAGGAGATCATGAATGTCTCCCGGCAGATCGAATGGCTGCCGGAGAGCATCGACGGGCTGGCGCGCGAGGTGGAATGGCTGACCAACATGCGCGACTGGATGATCTCGAAGAAGCGGTTCTGGGGTCTGGCGCTGCCGATCTGGGTCGACGACGTCACGGGCGATTTCGAGGTGATCGGCTCGCTGGCCGAGCTCAAGGAACGGGCGGTCGAGGGGTGGGACGGATTCGCCGGGCATACCCCGCACCGGCCGTGGATCGACCAGGTGAAGATCCGCAATCCGCAGACGGGCAACCTGATGACCCGCATTCCGGATGTGGGAAATCCCTGGCTCGACGCGGGGATCGTGCCGTTCTCGACGATGCAGTACAACAGCAACAAAGACGCGTGGCGCGAGTGGTACCCGGCGAACCTGGTGACCGAGTGTTTCCCCGGGCAGTTCCGCAACTGGTTCTACGCGATGCTGTCGATGGCCACGATGATGGACGGCACGCCGCCGTTCCGGGCCTTGCTGGGGCACCGGCTGGTGATGAACGAAGATGGCAAGCCGATGCACAAGTCGGACGGCACCGCCATCTGGTTTGAAGAGGCGGCCGAGCAACTGGGGGTCG
Organism: Planctomycetaceae bacterium; assembly: GCA_046318755.1. Classification (GTDB taxonomy): domain Bacteria; phylum Planctomycetota; class Planctomycetia; order Planctomycetales; family Planctomycetaceae; genus UBA10511. The sequence continues at coordinate 1,652 of JBKCTR010000588.1, read as the reverse complement.
ACACCCTGCGGTGGCTGTACCTGTCGCACAACCCGGCCCACGACCTGCGGTTTGGCCGGCGCGACAAGAGCCAGCCGGTCACCCTGCAGACGATGGATGGCCCCATCAGCCAGACCGCCGAGGGAATGCCCACCTGCCTGGTGACCAGCACCCCCGCCGACGACGTGCGTCGGCAGGTGCTGATTCCGCTGTGGAACACGTATGCGTTCTTCGTGAATTACGCCCGGCTCGACGGGTTCGATCCACAGGGGTCGCAGGTGCCGGTGGCCGAGCGTCCCGAAATCGACCGCTGGGTGCTGTCGAACCTGCAGGCACTGATCGGCACAGCCCGCAAGGAAATGGAGAACTACAACGCCCCGGGCTTTCTGCGCGAGGCGGCGCGGTTCATCGATGATTTGTCGAGCTGGTACGTGCGGCGCAACCGCCGGCGGTTCTGGCGTTCGAAGGCGGGAGACGACCGCGACAAGCAGGCGGCCTATCAGACGCTCTACACGGTGTTGACGACGTTGACGCGGCTGCTCGCGCCGATCACCCCGTTCGTCTGCGAGCGGATGTACCAGAACCTGTGCCGGTCGGGGGGCGACACGACGGTCCCCGAGAGCGTGCACCTGTGCCCCTATCCCGAGGTGGACGCGGCCCTGGCCGACCCCGCCCTCAGCCAGCGGATGGCCTTGGCCCAGCGGGTGGTGAACCTGGGGCATGCGCTGCGCGAACAGGCCGGGCAGCGGGTGCGGCAACCGTTGCCCGAACTGCGGTTCGCCTGCCAGAACCCAGCCGACCGGGCCCCCCTGGCCTCATTGGCCGAGGTGATTCAGGAAGAGCTGAACGTCAAGCAGATCACCCCCTGCGAACAGCTCGACGACCTGGTGCGGTACACCTACAAGCCCAATCTGAAGACGTTGGGTCCCAAGTACGGCAAGGGGCTGGCGGCAATTGGTCAGGCGTTGCCGAAGACCCCGGGGCCGGTGCTGGCTCCGCTGCGGCGGGGGGAATCGGTGACTCTCTCGATCGGCGGGACCGACTATGTGCTGGGACCCGACGACGTACTGATTGGAACCGAGCAGGCGGCTGACTGGGTGGCGGGAGACACCCAAGGGGTGCAGATCGCGATGTCGACCGTGCTGACCCCGCCGTTGCTGCGGGAAGGAATGGCCCGCGACTTCGTGCGACAGGTGCAGCAACTGCGCAAAGAGGCCGACCTCGAAATTGAAGACCGCATTCGGATTGGCTGGTCGGCCACGTCGGACGACGTGCGGACCGCCCTGCAAGAATGGGGGACCTATATCCAGGGAGAGACGCTGGCCGACGCCATCACCGCGGGAACGGCTGCCCCATCAGCCAGTGAAGCCCTGGTGGGAGACCAGACGGTGCAGCGCTGGATTGAGCGCGCGGCGAGATGACTGCCTGACAGGTGACCACGTGCAGGGCAACGATACGCTGGGAAAAAAAATCCCGCGAGGAGTTTTCCCGGGGTCGGCTGCACGTGGTTCCTCAACGTTGCAAGTTGTTGTCTGCATGGCAGTTGCCGGGCCGCCCGAGGGGAGTCGGACGGGGAAAAAGTAACGTCTTCCCGCCAGGGGCCGGGGTGTGCTATAACCTGATTCTCGCCTGATTCGTGGTTGCGTTCTGTGACCACTCACTTCCCCGCGTCA
>JBKCTR010000587.1:0-7545 GCA_046318755.1 Planctomycetaceae bacterium | reverse complement strand
GCGGCTGCTTCGAGAGCGCGGGAGATTTCCCGGGGCACACCCGCCTGCAGCCGCAGTTGCGAGAGGTCGAACAGCGAGTGCATGACCGTCGCCAGCAGGTGATCGAGCGAGATGGGAGGGGACGCCGGGGCGTCTCCCTTCGCGGTCGAACGCCCCACCACGTGCCCCATCCGCAGCCCGCCCCCCGCAAAGGCCAAGGTGCTCAATTGCGGCCAGTGGTCGCGGCCCCCCGATTTGTTCACACGCGGCGTGCGGCCGAAGTCTCCCGTGATCACCAGCAGCACGTCGTTCGCCAGACCGCGCTCGGCCAGATCATCGAGGAACACCGAGACGGCGTGATCGATCGGCCGTCCCAACATCTCCATCCCCGTCACAATGCCCGGATTGTTCCCGTCGGCGTGCATGTCCCAGCCGGGGTTCTGGATGGTGACAAAGCCGCAGCCCCGTTCGCACAACCGCCGGGCCAACAGCAACTGCCGCCCCAGGGCCGAGGGGCGGAACTTTTTGAACCCGGTCGAGAAACCAGCCGTGTCGTAGCGGGCGATCAGTGCGGGGTCTTCCGTCGAGAGGTCAAACGCCCGGCGTCCCTCCCCCAGAATCAGGTCGAACGCCTGCTGTTCGAACCGGTCGAGGCCGGTCATCAACCCACGGGCATCCGACTCGCGCCGCAGGCGGTCGAAGGCCGAGCGCAGAGCCCGGCGGTCGTCCACCCGGTCGACGGGCAACTGCAACTGCAGGCTTTGGTTGAGTTCTCCTTTCCCCTCGGGTCGAAACGGGGCGTAGGCTGGGCCCAGCCCCGCCGGGGTGTCGGCCGAGAGCATGCGCTGCTTCTCGTTCGAGTACTGGGGATCGACCTCGTCGGTCGCGAGGTGCACGCTGGTTGGCAGCCCGGTCTGGGGATGGGTCGAGCCACGCAGCCGCGAGACGATGCAGCCGAGGGAACTGTTGCCCCGCCGTCCCGCCTGGAACACCTGCTCGATCGCCTGGACGTGGTCGCCGGTCTTGTGGGCGAACGAGTGGACCACGGCCAGCCGGTCGGCGCGCTGGGCGAGCCCGGGAAAGGTGCCGCCAAATTCCATCCCCGGCACCGTCGACTGCAGCCAGCCGGTCTGACTGCGGACCTCGGAGGAGGCATTCGGCTTCGGGTCGAACGTCTCGATCTGGCTGGGGCCGCCAGAGCAGAACAGGAAGACGACCGATTTGCCGGGGCGGACGATGCCGGGAGCTTCGCTCCGGGCGCGGGCAGCGAGCAGATCGGCCAGTCCGAGGGAACCCAGGCCGAGCCAGCCGGCGCGCAGCCAACCCCGGCGAGACAGGGCAGCCGGTTCCGCCTGCGTCGTCGATGAACACCAGGTGAGCATGGCCAAAACCTTCCCCGTGAGGCAAGACAACAAAAGGATTGTGCAGTCCCCAGGGCGTTGCCGCCAGATCAAACCGCGGTGCCACGGACACAAAACCCCAGTTGCCCCTGCGGACCGTGGCGGTGGGGAGACTCGGCCGGGGGACGTGCTACCGCTGATAAGCGGGGAGGTAGTGCATGTAGACTTCGAGAATCAGGGCGCTCATGGCGGTCCAATAGACCTTGTTGGGGCCGACGGTATTGGCTTGTTCGGCCGTTCCTTCGGGCACATCCCAGCCGCCGTCGGGGTTTTGACGGGAGAGCAGCAGTTCGCGGATGCGGGGATGCCAGGCATTCCACGATTCCCCCCCGGTCTGGTACTGGGCCTGGATCGCGTAGTAATGAAAGTAATAGAAATAGTTGGCTGGTCCGGTCTTCCACTCCACCGGCACTTTGTTCAAGACTTCGAGGGCCTTGGGAATGGAGGGGTCATCGCCGTGGCCCAGCAACTGCAGCGAGACGATGCCGGCGGCCGCTGTCTGGGCGGTGGCTCCCCCCTGTCCCTGGTAGCCATAGCCTCCGTTGGGGACCGCTGAACTGCGGATATAGCCCACCGCCTTCTCGATGACCTGTTCAGGGACCTCGATCTCGGCATTGCTGGCGGCCCGCAAAGCGACCACCTGCACGACGGTGACGGAGAGGTCCTGGTCATTGGGGGTGGGGTTGTAGCGCCAACCGCCGGCCGGCGATTGGGCGCCGAGGATCAGCTTCACCGCCTTGCGGAGCTTTTGCTCAACGAGCGGGTCGGGGTCCATGCCGTAGAGCTCGGCACACGCGAGGGTCGCCAGCCCATGTTCGTACATGGTGGCCCCGAACATGCCCTGTTCGTTTTGACCGCGTAGCAGGGCCCGCTTGGCGTTTTCGAGCAACTCGGCATAGGGACCGCGCCCGGGGACATGCCCGCGGCCCAGGAACGAGAGAATGGCCAGGCCGTTGACCGCCTGGTTGTTGTGCCAACTGCCGTCGGCGAGCTGCTTGGCGGCGAGGTGCTTGAGACCGCGATCGATCGCCTGTTCGACGCGGGCAACGACGGCCGCCTCGGTCAGGGGGGCGGCGGTGGAGGGAACGGTCGTGGGGGGACCGCCCGGGGCACCACGGGCGGGGGGCTGGGCTGCACCATCGCCGGGCACCAAGGCCAGCAGAGTCAGCAGCGAGCCAATGGCCAGGTGGTTCCACGTGCGCATTGCTGCCGATTCCTTGCCAGAGGCGCGGTTCAGAGTGGTTTGGGAGGACCTATGGAAATCGGGCCCGGTTCGAAATGGACCCGGTTTCGAGCCGAAGTCGGTTCGCAACCGGGGGTGGCGAACGGGAGGGGAAATGAGGTGGGCTGCCATCCTCCCCGCCAAGCAGCGGGCTGCGGGGAGGGCTGGGCAGCGGGGGGCGTTAGAACTCGACCTTGTACTTGGCGACCATCTTCTTGCGGATGTCTCCAGTGCGCTGTTCGACTTCGCGGCGGAGGGTGGCCGAGTCGAGCGCCCCCTGCATCCGTTCTTCCCCACCGATGGCGCGGCGGGCCTGATCACCGGCGTTGTAGGTGCCGTAGTAGCGGTTGCCGAAGTAGTCGTAATTCACGTAGTTGCTGTTCCACACCTGCGACTGTCGGCCGTAGCTGCGGATGCCCACACCCCGGAACGATTCGGCTCCCTGACGCAGCAGGTCGGCCACCCCGGCACTGTATTGCTGCATCTCTTCATCGACATTCAGCAGGGGTAGGCGGTCGATCTTGCGAGCGTAGCTCTCGGCCCATTTCGCGTATTGGCCGAAGGTGGTCCACTCTTTCTTGAACAGGTCCTGCACGAGTTTTTCGACCGACTTGAAGTGGGCCTGGGTGGCGTAGAGTTGGGGATTGGTCGAATCGGTCTGGGCTTCGGGATCTTCAATGAGTTGGCTGGGGAGTTCGGCGAGGCTGGAGAGGCGCATCAGGCCGCTGTCGCCGAGTTGGCCTGTCATGACAATCGACTTTCCTTCAGCCTTGGTGGTCCAGGAATCGACTTCATCGAGGGACATCCCGCGTTGGGCCAGCACTTCGAGCACGAGGGCATGAGCCACCGATTGGAGGGGGGCGACGTTTTCGTCGAAGTCGATGGTGAGGGTCCCCTGGGCTTGGGCGTTGATGGTGACCCCCAGGCGGGCCCCCCGCAGGCTGCCCATGACCTTGGCGATGGCTGGAATGTCGACCTGCGATTCACTGATGCTCTTGAGCGCCTTGAGCTTGTCTTCGAGTTGTGACATGGGGACGGCATCTTCCAGATCCATGGCCAGCACAATCTGGGGACCGCTCTGCTTCATGCCGGTGGAGGCCTGCAACAGGTAGGTCGAGATCTTGCCGCTGCGAGCGCGCAGCCAGCCTGAGAGTTCCTGGCGGTTGGCCGGGAAAAGAAATCCATAGAGATCTTGTCCGAGACGGGTGCCATACGCTCCCTGGGGGAGCCAGGCGACATCGACATTGGCGACCTTTTCGAGGTAGCCCTGCTGCTTGTTGGCGATCTTCTGCAGGCTGGGTCCCTTGGGAAAATCGAGCAGGGTCAGTTCCTTGGTCTGGGTGCCCGAGAGCATGTCGACTTCAATGGCGCGGACCAGCTTCTTGGCCCCCACGGGCAGCAAGACAGGGTGCAGTTCCTGCTGGGTGGCGAGCTTCTTCTTCCAGCCCTGCTCGCGGGACAACTGGCTGTCGAACAGCCGGTCGGCGTCGATCATCACCAGGACATTGGCGTCGCCGGGAACCCGTCTCAGCATTTCCGAGAATTCGGCCGCGCGGCCCGTCCCGGTGAGCCCCAGGGCGGTCAGACCCAGACCGGCGATCAGCGCCCAACCGAGAGAACGGCAAGAGACAAACATCCCGCCCTCAAGGGACGAAGGGGGGAAGCGCATGGAATCCAGCAAGTACGGGTTTTTACGAGGTGGCCTGGGCCAATGAACGGGGGCCAGGCACCTGAACCGACCACCGGGGTCGAACGACCGGGGCATCCAGAAAGACCGGGGGGACTCGACGAATGAGTTAATTCTTGAGTATGCCCGCGCCAGACGCAAGCCGGGGACCACCGGGAGGGGTTGGCCAATCGCCCGGGGGCCCGGGAAGCGGCCGGATCAGGGCCGCGCGGCTGGCAGGAGACCACGGGAGAGTTGGGGATCGGGGGGCGTTGGGCGTTGCGTGAGATCACGGTGGGGTGAGATCACGATCGGGGAGGGGCAGGAATCACGCCGGGTGGCCCCCGCGAAAGTGGTTCCGCAGAAACGCAAACCGCCGGGGTCCTGCTGGCGTTGGCCAGTGGACCCCGGCGGCAAAGATGCGACGTCAGTGGCAACGGGGCTACTTGTTGGGGGCTTGCTTCAAGCTCTCAAGCACGTCGTCGAGGTTGAAGCTGGCCGCCTTCTGGCGTTGCGGGTACTCCTTGAACGTCATCAGGAATTTCCCGATGTAATCCTGCGCGGGAACCGCCAGGAAGGCATGGTCGAGCAGCCAGTCGTAGTAGGTGTTGGAGGTCACATCGGCCCGTTCATACGGGTCGATCCGCAGGTTGAACATCTTGGGAACCCGCAGGGAGACGAACGGTTCGGCCCAGACCCGCAGCGTGCCGGGGACGCGCTGTCCCATGCACACCAGCTTCCAGTTGTCGTACCGCAGGGAGTGCACCTGCTGGTCGTCGTTGCAGTAGATGAACGACTCGCGGGGGGATTTTTTGACTTCCCCGGTCAGATAAGGAACGAGGTTGAAACCGTCGAGGTGTACCTTGTAGGTCTGGGCTCCCACCTGGTGTCCCTTGAGCAGCTTCTCTTTGATCTCGGTATCACCCGCGAGGGCGACCAGGGTGGGGAGCCAATCGTGGTGGCCGATGATCTCATTCGAGACGGTGCCGGCCTTGATCTTGCCGGGCCAGCGGACCATGCAGGGAACTCGGTAGGCCCCTTCCCAGTTGGTGTTCTTTTCGTTGCGGAAGGGGGTCATGGCGGCATCGGGCCATGAATTCAGGTGGGGGCCGTTGTCGGTGCTGTACATCACGAAGGTGTTGTCGGCGACGCCGGCGTCATCGAGCGCCTTCAGCACGGTTCCGACGTTTTTGTCGTGGTCGATCATCACGTCGGCGTATTCGCTCATCCAGCGGCCCGCCTGCCCAACGCTTTCGGGCTTGGGATAGGTGCGGAAGTGCATGTGGGTGAAGTTGACCCAGACGAAGAACGGCTTGGCCGCCTTCGACTGCCGGCCGATGAATTCGGCCGCCCGACCGGCGATGTCGTCGTCGATGGTTTCCATCCGCTTTTTGGTGAGCGGACCGGTGTCTTTAATGGTCTGCTTCCCCACCCGCCCAAACCGGGGGTCTTCGGTGGGATCGTCGGTCTCGCTGGCCTTGGAGTCGAGCACGCCCCGCGGACCAAATTTCGCCCGGAAGGCGGGATCTTTCGGATAGTCGGGGTGCTCAGGTTCTTCTTCGGCGTTGAGGTGGTAGAGGTTGCCGTAGAATTCGTCGAAGCCGTGGACCGTCGGCAGGAACTCATTCCGGTCACCCAGGTGGTTCTTCCCAAACTGGCCCGTGGCGTAGCCCAACGGCTTGAGCAGTTCGGCAATGGTGGGATCGGCCTTTTGCAGGCCGAGGGTGGCACCGGGGAGGCCGACCTTGGTCAACCCTGTGCGCAGGCCGTGCTGACCGGTGATGAAGCTGGACCGACCCGCCGTGCAACTCTGTTCGGCGTAGTAGTCGGTGAAGATGATCCCTTCGCGGGCGATGCGGTCGATGTTCGGGGTGCGGTAACCCATCAGTCCCATGGTGTAGGCACTGATGTTGGACTGACCGATGTCGTCGCCCCAGATGATGCAGATGTTCGGCTTGCGCCCGGTCTGGGAGGCCGTGGCGGCCACCAGTTGGTTATGGGCGGCGATGGTCGCGGCGGCGGTCTGCACCGGCCCGTCGCAGGCGGCTTCGACCGAAGCAGCCGGGGCAGAGGCGCCAGGGGCCACCAAGGCGGGACTGCCGGGGGAATCGTTGGCAGTGACCTGGGGGGCGGGCAGTTGTGCCGCCAGATAACCGAACCATGCCCCCGCCACCAGAGTGAGCAGTGTTTGGGGAAGAAACCGGACCGTTTTCCGCATGCGTCAACTCCTTGAGACAGAAACCAAAACTCTGGGTGCGAATCACTCGACAGAGTCAATCGAAGCGGGGACTATATCAACCTCTGCACAGGATTTCGACAGTTGGTTGCTTAAGAACAGCAGTTTTCGCCGCGGTCTGGCTGGCCGTCGAGCTTTCGATTCCAGTCCACCATGCGCCATCAATTCACCGACCTTGACGACTACGGCGATGCCGTGCACCACGCCCGCGTCGAACTGCACATGTTCCGCCCGGTGCACCACCTGTGGACGATGAGTCAGCATCCCCTGGGATCGCTCTTGCTGCAGTTGGGACAGGCAGGTGGGGGGAACCTCTGTCGGGGGGAATCGCGGGTGGGGAATCCGATTTTGTTTCTGCCGTTGTCCAAGCCCAATCAGGCGGCCGCCAATGGAACCCGTTTCAACGGCGCGAACGCCCTGGTGTTGCCCTCAGGAGCCGAGTTTCACCTGCTGCACACCGCCCCACATGCCTGGTGTTCGCTGTCGTTTCCCCCCGACATGCTGCCGAATCGCGAGGCCGACCAGGCCTCGGCCCGAGCGGATTGGCTGCGGACCAGTTCCGTCCTGCCGTGCGCGCCCGACCGGCTGGCTCAGTTGGCCCGAATGGCCGAAGAGTTCGACCAGATCCAGGGGGTCGAGCCCGCCCGGCTGTCGCCTCCCGCGGCGCAGCGACAGGCCGAGGCCGACTTTCGGCAAGCGCTGGCGAGCCTGCTGAAGACGATGGTGCCAGTCGCAAACCACCCCCGGGGACGCCCGCGGATGGATCGTCGTGAGATCGTCAACCGTCTGCATGCCGAGCTGGAACGGTCGCAGCACGAATCACTGACGGCTCCCGAGCTGGCCCAGCGGTTGGGAATTCCCGAACGGACCTTGCGGCTGGTTTGCCGTGAGACTTTGGGGCTGGGCCCGGCACGGTACCTCAAGTTGCGTCAGTTGCGTCTGGCGCGACGCTGGTTGCGGGACCGGCGCCATCCCTCCCAGACAGTCACTGAGCTGTTGAGTGGACTGGGGATTTGGCAATTTGGGAGGTTTGCGGGGGAGT
>JBKCTR010000586.1:0-6238 GCA_046318755.1 Planctomycetaceae bacterium | reverse complement strand
CTGCGCGGCCGGTTTGAGTTGGAACTGCTCTCCCTTGCCAGCCCGCTTGATGTTGATCCGCACGAACTTCGCGGGAATGGGGACTTCGTTCTTCGCCGTTCCATCCAGCACATAGACGGTAATCGTCTGTGACTTCTCGTCGTGCAGCAGTTCGGCGTGGAATTTCTCGTTGCCAAGCTCAATCAGCGCGCCCCCGTGCGGCCCGTGGTCGGGATGCTCGTGCCCGGCGGCCCCAGCCGTGGGAGGGGCCTTCGCGGTCCCCGTCCCCTGCGCGCAGACCATGGCAGACTGGCCCATGCCGAGGGCCCCCGCCAACGCGGCCAGGCAGACAGTGTGACGGATCCATGGGCTGAGAATTCTCATGTTCTCTCCTTCCAACAGACAACAGGCACCAGACAACAGACAAGCCGCGGGAGATGACGTCATCGTCCCGGGAAAGGTTCAGATTCCAGACGGAGTTGTGGCAGATGACCGCGAGGCAGTGTGGGCTGTTCCCGGGGCAGACAGCAGCCGGTCGGCTTCGGCCTCGTCGGGAGACGCCTCAGCCGCCTGTCGGCCAAACAGCCAGAACAACGCCGGGTGCACGAAGAAATCGAGCAGTGTCGAGCTGATCAACCCCCCCAAAATCACGGTCGCCACCGGGTGCAGAATCTCCTTGCCCGGTTGACCGGCGGCCAGCACGAGGGGCACCAGCCCAATCCCGGCGGTCAGGGCGGTCATCAGCATGGGGGAGAGCCGTTCTTTTCCGGCCCGCTCGATCATCGCCGGGGTGAAGGCCTCTCCCTCCTGGCGCACGAGGTGCAGGTAGTGGGCGATCAGCAGAATGCCGTTCCGCGACGCGATGCCCGCCAGCGAGATGAACCCGACCAGGCTGGCGACCGTGAGGGACTGCTTCGACAGAACCAGCGCCGCAACCGCGCCAATCGCCGCCATGGGGAGGGCCGCCAGAACCTGCAGCGCGAGATTCACTGACCGAAACAGCGTGTACAGGGCCAGAAACATCCCCGCCAGCGATACCAGTCCCAGCCAGGCGATCCGCCGGGTGGCCTGTTGTTGGCTTTCGAACTGGCCGCCGTATTCCAGGTGATAGCCCGCCGGCAGAGACTGCTCGAGGGGGGCGAGCCGACGGCGGATGTCGTCGACTACCCCCACCAGGTCCCGGCCCGCGGTGTTGCACTGCACCACGATGCGGCGGCGCACATTGTCTCGCTGAATGGTGCTGGGGCCGGTCGACTCGCCAATCTGGGCCAGAGCCTCGAGGGGCACCCGGCCGCCTCCCGGTGTGGGAATCGGCAGCCGCCGCAGGAACTCGGGGTCGCTGCGATAGGGTTCATCGAGCCGAATCACCAAATCGAACCGCCGTTCCCCTTCAAGCACTTCCGAGACCAATCGGCCATAGAGCGCCGTCTCGACCAGCCTGGTCACCTCGCCCGAGTTCAGGCCATGGCTGGCGAGCCGTTGCGGATCGAGACGCACCTGCAACTGCGGAATCTCGGTCTGTTGTTCCACCAACAGGTCGGTCACACCGGGCACATCGCCAATCTCGTTCTTGATTTTCTCGGCAGTCTGCCGCAACACCGCCAGATCGTCTCCAAACAGCTTGATTCCCACCTGGGCCTTCACCCCCGAGAGCATGTGTGAGATGAGGTGCTGCAGGGGCTGCTCGGCCGACATCACCACACCGGGGACCTGTGCGACTTTCTCGCGAATCTCGGCCAGCACCTCGTCGCGTCCCCGGCGGGACTTCGGATCGAGCGACACAATCAACTCGCTCACGTTCACCCCCTCGGCATGTTCATCCAGCTCGGCGCGCCCCGTCCGCCGGCCAAACCCCAGCACTCCCTCGACCGTCTGCAGTTGCCGCTCGACCATCTGTGCCATCTGGTTCGACATCGCCAGAGAACTCCCCGGTGGCAGCAGCAGGTTCACCTGCACGCTTCCCTCGTTGAACGGAGGGAGGAAATCGCGCCCCAGACCCAGGGCCACCCCCCCGGCCAAGAGCACCGCCGCAAGAACCGTGGCCAGGATGGGGGCGGGATGCCGCAGGCTGAACCGAATGCAGACCCCGGCCAGCCGTTTGAGCTGCCGCAGCAGCCAGCCGTCGGTGTCATGGTCGAGGAACCGTGCCGTGGGGAGCAGCCAGTACGAGAGGACGGGGGTGACGGTCAGCGAGACCAGCAGCGACGCGAGGATCGAGACCACGTAGGCGACCCCCAGCGGGGTGAAGAGCCGGCCTTCCATTCCTTCGAGGGCGAACAACGGCACAAACACCAGCACCACCAGTATGGTTGAAAAGACAATCGACCCGCGCACTTCAAGGCTGGCGTCGTAGACCACCTGCAGCGCGGGGCGGGGTTGGGCCAGGTGGCGGTTCTCGCGCAGCCGACGGTAGATGTTTTCGACATCCACAATCGCGTCGTCGACCAGTTCTCCCAGGGCCACGGCCAGCCCCCCCCGCGTCATCGTGTTGATCGACAGCCCAAACCAGTGGAACACCAGGCCCGTGATCACCACCGAGAGGGGAATGGCGGTGAGGGTGATGAATGTCGTGCGGAAGTTCAGTAAAAAGACAAACAGCACCACCAGCACCAGCACGCCCCCATCCCGTAGCGCCTCGAGCACGTTCTGGATGCTGAGGTCGATGAAGGTCCGCTGCTGGAAGACCGCGGGGTTGATGCGCACATCGGCGGGCAGCCCCGGCTGAATCTCGGCCAGGGCGCGGTGGATCTGGTCGGTCAGCCGGCGGGTGTCGGCCCCCGGCTGCTTCGACACCGTCAGCATGACCGCGGGAATGCCATTCACGGCCGCGTCCCCCCGGGGGGTCTGCGGGGCCTCGACAATGCGGGCCACCTGCCGCAACAGCACAGGGCGATCAGCGGCGGCCTTCACGACGATGTTCCCCAGATCGTCGGCCGAGTTCACCCGGCCGAGGGTCCGCACGAGATACTCGCGCGAATCGAGATCGAGATAGCCCCCGGTGCCATTGGCGTTGCTGCGCAGCAGGGCCTGTTCGACGTCGGCCAGGGTCAGGTCGAACTGCTGCAACTGCTCGGGATGGACCCGCACCTGGTACTGCCGGCGGCCTCCCCCCATCACCACCACCTGGGCGACCCCGGGGATGGTCAACAGCCGCTGCCGCACGACCCAGTCGGCCAGGGTGCGGATCGCGATGGGGGTGGTCTCGCCAGTCTCACTCCAGAGCCCGATTTGTTGGATCTGTCCCATAATGGACGAGACAGGGGCCAGTTGTGGGCGGACCCCGGTGGGAAGTCTCTCGGCGGCGAGGGAGAGCTTTTCGTTCACAATCTGGCGGTCGACCAGCAGATCGGTCCCCCACGCGAATTCCACGTGCACGACCGACAATCCCACGCCGGACGAACTGCGGACCGCCTGCACCCCCGTGGCGCCATTGAGCACCGACTCGAGGGGAAAAGTGACCAGCGTTTCGACCTCTTCCGGGGCCAGCCCGGGAGCCTCGGTGAGGACCGTCACCCGCGGGCGATTGAGGTCGGGAAAGACATCGATCGGTAGCCGCGAGAGGACGTAGCCCCCATAGCCCAGGGCCACCAGCGCCAGGGCCATGGTGATCAGCCGCTGCTGCAGCGCCAGCCGGATCAGGCCGTTCAACATGCGGCACCCCCGGTGGACGTCGCGCAGCGTAAGTCGGTCGGGAGGCAGAGCGGTTGGGGGTGAAGAGGCGTCGTCAATCGCTGGGATCGAGAGTACGAAATGCTGAGAGAGGGCATGCGGGGCCTTTCAGTGCGAATGGCCAGCATGGGGATCGATGGCTCCCCCCGAGCGGTTGCGCAGCGCCATCTGCAACTGGGCGGCAGCCGTGAGAGCGACGACATCGCCCGGAAACAGCGAGCCATCCTGCGCGACCACAACGTGGCTGCGATCGCGGTATTCGACGTGGACGGGACGGCGGTCGAAGTGGTCGCCATTCTCGACAAACACAAACCAGTCGGGCCCTTCCTGGGCCACCGCCGCGGCGGGCAGCACCAGCCGGTCGGTCCATTCCTCCACCGGAATCTGCAACTGGGTCCGCTGCCCGGGTTTGAAGCGCCAGTTCACAAACCGGTGCCCCCCCACCTGCTCGTCACGAATCGGCTGGTTGGGGAGGGTGAGATAGAAGTGCAGCGTGCGCTCGAGAGGATTGATCTGGTCGGCCAGATACAAGATCGACAGCCCCTCGACTCGCGCACTCGCGCCGGCGTGACTGTCGACGATCGCGGTGATGGGGGCGTGGCGGGCCAGGGTTTGGGCGATCAGTTCCACATCCTGCTCGAAGGCGTTCCCTTCGATGTAGAGGCGCGAGTAGTCGGCCAAAGACAACAGCGAGTCCCCCGCCGTCACCAGTCGCCCGACCTCGGTCTCCAAGTCCTCCACCTGCAGCAGCGGAGCCGCCGGCGCGGGGGCGTCCGACGCGGAGCCAGTCGACGCGGAGCCAGTCGACGGCGACGGGGCCAACGCGGACTGGGCCGCACTGGGAAGCTGCGGCTCGGGAGGATTCGGGGCAACCACCGTCAGGGCCGACAGCAGGGTCCGCGACTGCTCGACGTCATCGATCTGTGTCTCGGCCAGCCCGTGCAGCCGCAGCGATTGCCGTTGGGCCCGTTGGGCACCGCGCAGTTTCTGCTGGTCGTACTGCCGGTCGAGCAGGGTCTTTTGGGGGATGGCCCCCTTGTCGACAATGGGCTTCAGACGGTCGATCTCGCGGTTGACCACATCGAGTTCCTCGGTGAGTTTGAGGAACTCGACCTGGGAATTGAGCAGGTCTTCGTGGGTCAGACGCAGTTCGAACAACGGCTGGCCGGGGGGAACTGCCTCTCCCTCGATCACATGCACCCGGGTGACAATGCCGGTCAGCGGCGCGACGACGCGCACGCGGGTCTGACCGGGGCGTTCGGCCACCAGACCGGGAACCGACATGGTCCGCACAAAGTTCGACACCTCGATCGCTCCGGTTTGCAGCCCGATGTTCCGGCGGGCCGACTCGCTGAGCTCCAGCGAGTCGGCGGTGTGATGGTCGTGGTCGTGATCATGGTCGTGGTGGCCATGTTCGTGGTCCTGGTGGTCCGGCGGGCCGGCCGCGGGCGCAGCCGTCTGAGCTGGCACCGGGCCCCGCGGGCCAGTCAGCTGGTCGCGCAGCGTGGGCCACCAGCCTGTCACAGCGGCCACCGCCAGCAGGGGGATCGCGATCCACTTCACCGGCGAGGGGCCGGCGGCCGTGGTGGAAGGGGTCGACATCCACTCAACTCCCGGTCGGTACGAGGACCGACGTGGGGGGACATTCGAGAAGAAACAACCGCTGGGCGCGGCGCAGGGAGACAGGAAGGAACCTCAGTCGTCCCCTCGGGCATTGCCGCAGCGAGTCGGTACCGGCGGCAGCAGATGACAGCCGCAGCCCCACCGCCAGGGACGAACCGGCCACACAGAGAGCAGCCCAGCCGGCCGCTGCAGAGCCGCACGGGGGAACGGACTTGTGTGGGCGGGCTCAGATCAGCCACACGCCCGTGCGCACCCGGTGCGCGCGCCGATCCCCTGGGGCAGCCGTTGCCATTCGGAAGCGCCCGGTCCTCCCTCCCGCGACAGCGATCGGCGGCCGATTCTCCCAGCAGGGGATCGCATCGAACCTGCACGGTTCTGGGTGGGCCGTGTCGGGCTGGTCCCCAGCCGCGGTTCCCCGTGAACCGGCGACAAACACGCAGTCGTCTTCGGTACAGGGAGCATCGGGCGTGGGGTCAGCGGGGTTCGCGGGAGCCTTCGCAGAGGCGGGCGTCTCCTGGCCGATCGGTTCGGCCACGTGTGGCCGATGCCCACGGTGGCAACAGGGTCGACCAGCCGCCGACGGTACCGTGGCCACGACCGGTGGGTTGGTACCAGACGCCGCTGTGTCGGCTGCCGGGTTGGCGTGGACATGCCGGTGATGCCAGCAGCATCCCAGCAGACCATGGGCGATCAAGAGAATCGCCACCAACCACGTGACCAACCGCCGCTGCATCCGTTTTCCCCGTCTGAAGAACCACTGACCGGTCGGCCACAGCCGAGCCGACAAACCACTTCTCACACTGGAAACCTAGGCGGGACTGGAAGTTTGGTCAATTCCAATTTGGCCCGGACCGCGCTCTTGCCTCACCGATCGATGAAGTATGGGGGGGACATGCCAACGCGAATTGCGCTCGGTGCCGGGGCGGAGCGGAAAGGCACGACTCTGAGAACATGCCAGCGGGCTACT